>CAKZYM010000164.1 GCA_937884685.1 uncultured Calothrix sp. | reverse complement strand
AAAGATTTTAATTGTTCATCATATGTTTACCAGCGGAACCCCTGGCTGGATGCGGATGTTCTTTACCATTTCGACTCTTTTGGTCGCGGTTCCCACAGGTATCAAAATATTTAGTTGGGTTGCAACTCTTTGGCAAGGAAAAATCCGTTATACAAGCGCAATGCTATTTGCTATCGGCTTGTTGATGATGTTTGTTTTAGGTGGTCTTGGTGGAGTGACCTTGGGTACAGCACCATTTGATGGGCACGTCCACGATACATATTATGTGGTCGCTCATTTCCATTACGTCTTATTCGGTGGTTCTGTATTTGGTATTTACGCTGCAATATACCATTGGTTCCCCAAAATGACCGGACGGATGTTGAATGAAAGCTTGGGTAAAATTCACTTTGTCCTGACCTTCATCGGCACTAATTTAACCTTCCTACCCATGCACGAACTGGGTTTACAAGGAATGCCTCGTCGAGTTGCAATGTACGACCCACAGTTTGAAGTTATCAATCAGCTTTGTACCTATGGTGCTTATCTATTAGCTATTTCAGTAATTCCTTTCACTCTGAACGTGATTTGGAGTTGGAATGCTGGAGCAAAAGCTGGTGATAATCCCTGGAATGCTTTGTCATTAGAATGGACAACCTCTTCTCCACCTGCAATTGAAAACTGGGAAGAATTACCAGTAGTGACTCACGGACCTTACGATTACGGTACTGAGGATGAGTCTTTGACCACCTCATCAGAAGCAGAAGCTACTGCTTAAAACAATTTTGGATTTTAGATTTGCGTTAGCGCAGCGTGCCCGGAGGGCATATTTGGATTGGTATTCGTTCTAATTAATTTCGGTCGCGCAAGCATTTTATTCACAGAATATCTCTGGCAAAAGATGTATTCTCTAGCACGCTACGAAGACTGAGAAATCCAAAATCCGTCTTGTAAAGTTTGAGGAAAAAAAGTTGAGGGGGGAAGATACTCTTCCCCCAAACTGAGCCGCACCTGACGGTGAACGGGGAAGAACATCTCCACCCTCAACTTTCCGCAAAAGCCAAAATCCAAAATCAAATGGGGGATAAAAAATGGCAATAGCGACAGAAAACACACCGGTTCATCACGAAGAACATCCTGATTTAAGGGTATTAGGATTAATTACTTTCTTAATCTCAGAATCCTTAATGTTTGGCGGATTTTTCGCTACTTATTTGTTCTACCGTGGAAGTACTCAAGCTTGGCCTCCAGAAGGAACCGAGGTCGAGTTATTGCTACCGACCATAAACACAATTATTCTAGTATCAAGCAGTTTTGTCATTCATTTCGGCGATTCAGCGATTAAGAAAAATGATGTCAAAGGAATGCGGAAATGGTACAAAATCACCGCAATCATGGGGATAATTTTCCTACTCGGTCAGGTTTACGAGTACATGACATTAGGATACGGACTGAGTACTAATTTATTCTCAAACTGTTTTTATCTAATGACAGGATTCCACGGTGTCCACGTTTTTGTTGGAGTCTTGTTAATTTTAGGTGTATTATGGCGTTCTCGTCGCACCGGACACTATAACGAACACAAGCACGTAGGAATCGAGATGGCGGAAATCTACTGGCACTTTGTAGATATCATCTGGATTGTACTTTTTACTCTGCTCTATATTCTGACTAAATTTTAAATTATAAATGGGGAATTGGGCATGGGGGATAGTGAATTGGGAATTGAAAATAACCTATTACCTATTACCTATTACCCATTACCCATTACCAATTACCATCATAAAATCATGCAAGAAACAGAATTTTCTTGGTTCGAGGTACCTGAAGATGTCAAGCAACTATTGGTATTAGCTGCTGATAGTTGGGAAAATACTTCGGAGTCCGAAAAATATATTAATCAAGCTTTAGTTAAATCTGATAATAATATAGATGTTTTGATTTCGGCTTATAGATACTTTTATTACAAACAGAAATATAAAATGGCGTTAGAAACAGCCGAAAAAGTTAAAAATAAAGTTAAACAAACCGAAAAATTACCTGATAATTGGGAGCAATTAAAACCAGTATTAATTCAGCGTAAAGAAGAACAAAATATTCGACTTTATTTAAATTCTTATGCCGCCACAGGATTAATTTTAGCTATATTAGGAAAAGAAGAAGAAGCTAAAGAAATATGTAATAAAGTAAAAGATATAGACGAAAAAAATGACTTTGGTGC
>CAKZYM010000163.1 GCA_937884685.1 uncultured Calothrix sp. | reverse complement strand
TTAAATCGTAGCCAATTGCAATCACTAAATCGGTATTATCAAAACCACAAATACTGAAATCTCTTTGCTGTAATCCTACAGTCCATAAAGCCAAAGGATGAGTATAAGGAATTATCCCTTTGCCCATAAAAGTATTAGCAACTGGAATATTTAATTCAGTCGCAAATTGAGTTACAGCATCGCTAGCGTTGGCACGAATTGCTCCATTACCAACTAAAATTATCGGATTTGTAGCTTGAGAAATTGCAGCCGCAGCAGCTCTAATAGTTGCAAAAGAAGCAAAAGTTTTTTCTACATTATCTTTTCCTAAAGGTTTACCTTCAACTGGCATTGCAGCGATGTTTTCTGGTAAATCAATATGTACTGCTCCGGGCTTTTCTCGTTGCGCTCTTTTAAAAGCTTTACGAACAATTTCCGGTGTAATACTCGGTCTAACAATCTGCTTGTTCCATTTAGTAACTGGAGCAAACATTGCCACTAAATCCAAATATTGATGGGATTCAATATGCATTCTATCGGTGCCCACCTGTCCGGTAATTGCTACCACAGGGGCACCATCGAGGTTAGCATCAGCGACCCCAGTCATCAAATTAGTTGCACCAGGTCCAAGGGTAGAAAGACAAACCCCAGCCTTACCAGTCAAACGTCCGTAAACGTCAGCCATAAAAGCCGCACCTTGTTCGTGACGGGTAGTAATAAACTTAATCGGAGATTTTTTCAAAGCCTCCAAAACATGTAAATTCTCTTCACCGGGGAGTCCAAATATATATTCCACCCCTTCATTTTCCAAGCATCTAACTAGTAATTCTGCTGTATCCATTGTGATTCCCCATTTTAGATTTTAGATTTTGCGGAAAGTTGAGGGTGGAGATGTTCTTCCCCTCAAACTTTCCAAGACAGATTTTGGATTTTGGATTTTGGATTTTAAATGGTTCCTTTGTTTTAAGAGATTGGAGCAGTATTGAGTTTTAGATAGTAGCTAGCGACCAAGATGGTCGCACTAATTCTAAAATTAAGAAATCTTAGATTATTTAAAGCCTTGAAGCCAAAAGCTTATTTTTCAATCTAAAATCTAAAATCCAAAATCCAAAATTTACTTCATCCACACAGTTTTAACATTGACAAACTCATGTATGCCTTGAATACTTAATTCTCTTCCATAACCGGATAGTTTGATTCCCCCGAAAGGTAGTCTGGGGTCGGATTTGACTAATCCATTGATAAATACTGCACCTGCTTCGATTTCGGAGATTAAGCGCTGTTGTTGTTTGGTGTCGGTTGTCCAAGCACTCGCACCTAAGCCGAAGGGTGTGTTATTAGCAATTTTTATCGCTTCATCAATATTTTTTACCCTGAATAACATTGCGACTGGGCCAAAAAATTCTTCTTTGGCCGTTGCCGAATCGGGGGAAATACCAGTAAGAATTGTTGGTGGATAATAGTTTCCTTTCATATTTAATAAAGGCTTTCCTCCCATCAACACTTTTGCACCATTTTTGATGGATTTTTGTACTTGCTGGTCTAATTCTTTGAGGATATCGTGGGTCGCTAACGGGCCAATATTGGTATCTTCCTGCATTGGGTCGCCGATTCTCAAAGCTTGAAACTGTTCTAACAACAATTTCTCAAACTTGTCAGCAACAGCTTCCTCAACAATAAAGCGTTTAGCCGCTATACAAGATTGCCCGTTATTCAACATTCTTGCTGTAGTTCCAGTGACAGCTGCTGTTTCGATGTCAGCGCTTGCTAACACGATAAACGGGTCGCTTCCTCCCAATTCCAATACTGTTTTTTTCAGATGTTTACCAGCAGCAGCAGCAAGAGACGCACCCGCTCCTTCACTTCCGGTTAAGGTGGCAGCTTTTACTCGGTCATCGGAAATTATATTTGCTACCTTATCCGAACCTATCAATAAACTCTGAAAAACGTTTTGCGGAAAACCCGCTGTTTGAATAATTTTTTCAATAGCTAACGCGCACTGAGGTACGTTAGAAGCATGTTTGAGCAAACCGACATTACCAGCCATCAAAGCCGGAGCAATAAAGCGGAACACCTGCCAAAAAGGAAAATTCCACGGCATCACCGCTAAAATTATTCCTAAAGGCTGATATTTGACAAAGCTTTTACTGGCATCGGTTTCAACTAAAACATCGGCAAGAAATTGGGCAGCATTATCGGAGTAATAGAGACATAACACAGCGCACTAACCCACCTCAGCCATAGCGCTTTTATAGGGCTTACCCATTTCCAAAGTCATCAACTCTGCAAATTTAGCCTTATCTTTTTCCAAAATATCGGCAGCCTTGTGCATCCACTCAGCACGCTGTTCAAAACTCGTCTGACGGTAATCCTTGAAAGCTTTATCTGCCAAAGATATAGCATTCTTCACGTCAGCATCACTCAAAGACTCAAAAGACCTGAGAGTTTCCCCAGTCGCGGGATTTATCGTGGCTATACCCATCTTTTTCCCCTCCCGAATTTTTATTGTGAGGTAACTTCATAGTCTTACATTAAATTTTCAAAAGCTACCACTTTTGGGAAGAGATGGGATTGGGGAGGAAAGTTAGGAGTTAGGAGTTAGGAGTTAGGAATTAGGAGTTAGGAATTATGAATTTATCTATCACTTTATTTATTTACCTTTGACCTTTAACCTTTTTTCATGACAACGTAACAAGTCACAGCTAAACAATATCAAATATCCAAATCGCAATCGAGGGTGAAGATTCAGTTTCCGCAACTGAGGAACTTTATTCGTTTCGTTGAAATTGATAAAAATACTAGTTGTGATGCTCTTGCTTCCATCTATAAAAGCTCTGTTCGCGAGTCTTATAGATGGAAGCAAGTTTCTAAACGGATTAAGCACCGTTACCTGTCTGAACATTACCTAGATATTGATTTACCGTGCGAAAATCTGAACGGCAAACATCGTTAAAAAGAATAGTGAAAACAGGTAGATTAAACTGTCTGTATTTAAAAGCATGGTATATGTCCCTAGAAAACTTTTATGAATAGACTGAGTATATTCACATAATTGTTCCTGAAAAAAATATCCGTATTCATACGACAGTTAATCAATACATAATTTTTGATATGAATAAAAATACTTAGGTCTGTCAATACATCTAATTGCATAAATACTTTTAGTACCTAGGAGCTATAACTGCACTTACTATCTAAGAATTCCAGGCAGCTAAGCGATACAGCTTTTATGCAGTTACTAGCTTAATAAATCGAAATACCCGGAATCTGAATTGTTAGCATGGATGGTAATATTTGACATCCCTAGACCTTCGGATTGATGCAAATTCTTCACTTTAATTTAAGATTAAATAAAACTAAAAATAATTACGTATAATTACCCCCTAACTGAAGATAATCTTAATGTTTATCAAAAACGTTCTTTTGCTTTAACCGAGATTAGCGATTTAATTCAATTGTCAGAACGGGATTATTACGCTCCTTTACCGGAAGACTATAGGAAGATAGGAACGACATTATTTAATTGGTTGGATGGGGATGATAGATTGTTTTAGCAATCAGTAATGGAGAAAAACTGGCTCATCTACCTTGGGAATTATTGCATGATGGTAAATCTTTTTTAGTTGAGAAAAAACTGGGGATAATTCCGGTACTGTGGGTGTCGTCAGATGGTGTAAATTCATTATCAATCGCAGCAGTACGAGAAAATAACGATAGCTATATATTGCTTAAAAAATCCCAAGTAGACGAACACTACAAGCGAAAGCGCAACAGTTAGCAGATGGTAATCCTAGGTTGTTGGAGTGGTTAGATAAAATATTGCGATCGCAAATTGATTTTGTGATGATTTTAGATAAGTTGGAACTTGATTCAGAAGAGTTGTAAGAGCAGTTTTTAGCAAAAGAATTGTTGCAGCAGATGGATGAGTTAACCGTTCCCAGAGAAGCTTTGGAAGCTGTTTGTGAAACTATTGCGGAATCGGAACAGTATATAGATATAGATAAAACTATAGCGCTAGGGTTATTAGAAATAAGTCCCGACGGTTCGGTTCGAGTTCCAAGGATTTTACCTTTGGAATTATCGGGTGATGTGGAGAGTTTGAGTAAGAAAGCTGCGGGGGTTTTGTATCGGTTGTGGTGTGAGGATAAAGAAATATCTACGGAAGAACAAGCATTAGAAATTTGTCCCCAGGAAGACGAAACAGAAAAAGCCGCAATAATTCATAACTTTGCAATAATTTACGCTCTTCCATCAAACTTTACTATTTTTCAATAGAGAATTCTCCACACAATCTACACAATTCTCGACAAATTATAGTGCTATGCTGTTTAACTAAAAGAATGTATCTTATTGATGATTCTTTATCAGTAGTAATACTTAATATTTCTCTTCTAGAAGTTATACAGATGAAAATCTCACCTAATTTTCGCGTAATCGGTTTAAATGCTGCTGCTACGCTCATGGCTGTGGGATTGAGCATCAGCACTGGAGCCACAGTATTGGCACAATCCAAACCGACAATTTCAGTTCCAGAATTCAAAAATCAGTCAACCTGGTGGTGGTGGCGAGGAAGTACAGCCAGAGATTTGGCGGCTGTACTGAGTAATGAATTGAATGCGACAGGAAATTTTAGTGTCGTCGAGCGGCAAAAACTGGGGGCAGTTCTGTCCGAACAGGAATTAGCCGAACTGGGACTAGTCCGTCAAGGAACCGAAGCGAAGAAAGGGCAACTAACAGGATCTCGGTACATAGTGCTGGGTCAAGTGACATCCTACGAAGAAGGAGTTGCTGGTAAATCCAGCGGAGCTAGAATCGGCGGTGTTAACATTGGTGGTATTAGGATTGGAGGTCGAGGGCGTAAAAAATCCCAAGAGGCTTATGTCGCCATTGATTTGCGAGTTGTTGATTCCACCACAGGTGAAGTAGTCCATGCGAGAACTGTGGAGGGTCGCGCTACCTCAAAATCTAGAGGTGCTAATGTGGGAGTGAACGTTAGTGGTATCAGTTTGGGTGGCGGTAGCTCCGAGAAAAAACGTGTCCCTGTGGGTAAAGCGCTGCGTGCAGCTTTAATTGAAGCAACCAACTACTTGAGTTGTGTCATGGTTGAGAAAGGAGCTTGCATCGAGAAGTTTGCCGAGAAAGATAAAAAGCGTCGTGATAGCAGCACAGATATATTGAAGCTAGACTAAAAATTAACATCATCAGGTAGTGCATAGACGCTTGTTTGGGGATGGGGGAATTGGGCATCGGTCATTGGACATCTGCGGGAAATTAAATGTGCCTCATCCAGAAACCTGGTAGAGACGCGTTAGCACAGCGTGCCCGGAGGGCAGTATATAGCGTCGCTACATTCTTTTTCGGAGATGTCTACTGAAAATTTATAATATTTCGTGCCGTAACGCACCCTATAATTACCAATTAGGAATTACTACCAATTACGGCAACCCAATTATTTACTTCCCAAAAATTCATCAACCGTAATTCCTGCTTGACGAATAAGACTTCTTAATAAACCCGGAGCTAATTCTTTGTGGTTAGGAACTGATAAAGTAGGCATTGATTCATGCCAAAGTATCATATGGCTTCCGGTTTGATGGTCTAAGATATAACCAAATTTTTCAAAAATCTTAACTGCTTTTTTTTCTGAAATATTTGATAAACGTCCCATCTAAATCACAACTTCTCCGATAAAAGATTGAGATTCCTTCTTTTGATAAGGTTTACCGTGCTTCTCTTGAACGTATAAATAACCTTTTATCGCATCTTTCACATTTTCTACGGCTTCATCCAAAGTCTTGCCTTGACTCACGCAACCAGGAAGCTCTGGAACTTCAGCAACATATCCTTGATATTCCGAATCAAATACGAAAATTACTTGAAATTTCACTACCTATCAACCTTCAATTGCCGAACGCATAGCATAAATATAACAATTAAAACATAATAGGTTAATTGATAATCTTAATACACAATGGTGCGTTACGGCATTTTCACAGTGATAGTCTTTTTATTAAAGTATTTCGTGCCGCAACACAACGGTAATATTGCGGGAAGAACATCTACACCGCAATTTACCTCCCCTACAATTACCAATTACCAATTACCAATTCCCAATCCAAAATCTGTCTTGGAAAGTTTGAGGGGAAGAACATCTACACCCTCAACTTTCCGCAAAATCTAAAATCCAAAATCGTCAATACCGTTTCCGATTGTGATAAACCTTGACTAATCTTTTAATCCCCTTAAACCGATATTTCCCCATCAGTTCAAATCTCTGGGGTTTGGAAAGCATTTTATGAGTTTCTTCGCTAACTACGCATTCCCCTGGATTACAAACTCCTTCCATTCTTGCTGCTAAGTTAATTGTCGCTCCTAATGCGGTATACTCAACCCTCTGAGAACTACCTACGTCACCCACAACTGCTTTACCGCTATTGATAGCAATTCTTAATTCTAATGGTTCTTGCCAGAAATGATTAAAGTTAAGATTTTCTAATCGTGCTAACATTCTCATGGCAGCAACTACAGCCCTGTCTGCATGGTCTTTTTGCGGTTCTGGTGCGCCAAAAAATGCCATGATGCAATCACCAATATATTTATCTAAAGTACCACCGCAGGCGAATACTTCTTGCAGCATTTCCTCAAATAATTTGTTGAGTATCTCGGCAATTTCCGTAGGAGTGAATCGTTCGGACATTGCTGTGAAACCGACTACATCGGCGAATAAGATGCTGATTTCGCTTTCTTTGGGTGGTAAACGTCCGTCAGGTAAAGCACCTAAAGCTATCAACTGCTGTACTACTGCTGGTGAGTGATATCGCTCTAATCTTTGTCGAATCACCTCTTCACTTTTGAGTTTTTCTTCGAGCAACCACCGCTGAACGCTCGAAGAAACAAGGTTACCTAAAGTTGAAAAGAAGCTCAAATCTTCTGAACCTTCAATTATCCAATGATAAGAAGAAAAACTTGCGTCAGCATATAACACTCCTACGACTTTATCTTCATCCCATAACGGAACGGCCATAGCGCTACGAATACCTTTCAGAAAAACGCTGTGTTCTTCCTCAAATCTTTCGTCTTGATGAGTATCTGCTGATTGAATCGCAACTTTTTCATCAAATACCTGCTGACATATACTTTGACTTATCCAGCTATCATCACGCATTAATTGCTGCTTGTTTTCAGCATCTCTACTCGCAGCATTCATCAATGTTAATTTACCGCAATTGTGAACGTCAATTAATAAACCCAAACGGTCAATACTATTCAGATAGCGGAATACAACTTGCTGCACCTGAGAAAAAATTTCTTCAATAGAAGTAGCCCCCGCAAGATTCTTAGCTATATCGACCAAATCCTTCAAACGGGCTATTGTTCTATCTTTACTGCTGATATTACCATCTTTACTCTCAGCATCTATCCACTGCTCTTGTAATTGTTTAACGTTCCGAAGTATAGTTTTACCTTCAGAGAAAGCTGTATAACTACTTTGGGGTGGTTGAGGAGGAAGAGACAAAAGCACCACCATAGAAATATCTCCTACCCAGATTACATCACCATGAGAAATTTCGGTAGGCGAAATTACCGGCTGCTCGTTTAAGATTGTGCCATTTTTACTACCCAAATCTTCGACCATCCATAAACCATTGTTCCCTTTAGAAAAACGCGCATGACTGCGAGAAATACCTCCAAAAGGTAGACATAGGTTGCATTCTGGCAACCTGCCAATTATATAAATATCTTGGTCCACCGTCACCATTTTCTGGGTATTTCCCCGTTGGAGACGTAGCTTCAACTCGGTCATTCGATTATGGATTTTAGATTTTAATAACGGATACGTTTGTGTTGGATTTTAGATTTAAGCGTAGAAGCTCTAAGCTCTTATTAAACCTGCTGCTTAGGTGTTACCCAAGATTAGTACATTCTATTTATGACACCCCAAACGGTACTCCGACAACTATAACTCTTGTGTAAGGAAGCATTAAGTGATTTTTGGCTCAATCACTCATAATCTCGTACTCTTGTGTTGCTTCTCTGCTTTTTTCACTTTCTTACTAACAAGCTAAATTTTTTAGAACTTATACAGGATTTCCCTAGACTTTACTAAGTCTTTACATAATAAGGGCTACATTTACTATATACAAAGAAACAACACAATAGAAAACGTTACAATCTAATTTAATTATCTAGGATGATTAACTATTGAAAATAAATTAATTGTTTGACGCTCAAAGTAGTACTGAAGTGATTTAAGCTCAAAATATATTAAATTTTTCTATCCCAAAAAATATGTTCACGACACAGCAAAATAAACCGGTAATCTCGAAATTTTTAATTTTAGTAATATTCAGTATTTTAGTAGTTCTAGTCGCAACGCTTTATCCTTTTAATTTCGCACTACCCGATAATATCTCCAAGCGAGAATTGGTTAATAGTTTTGATAACAATAGCTTTTTTAGCGACCAGGTAAATAATGTTTTGTTATTTTTACCTTTTGGTTTTGGTTTAACGGGTTTATTGCAAGGGAAAAAAACAAAGCTGATTTTACAGTTAATAGCAGTAACATTAGCTAGCGCTGGACTATCATCAACTGTGGAATTATTGCAAATTATGGTGCCATCAAGGACACCAACACCAGCAGATATTTTTAACAATAGTTTTGGTGGTTTTCTCGGATTAATTTGCTTTTATATCTGGAATTCTCAAAGCTTCAAAGCAATATTACAAAGAATCGAATCTAGTAAAGCTAGTAACTCAATCAGTAAAATTACCTTATTTTTTACAGGTTATATAATCCTGACATTTTTGATTACCATTCCTTGGCAAGCAACAACTAGTTTAAGCGGTTGGAATCCCAATTTTCCGTTAATTATCGGTAATGAGAAAACTGCTAATAGAGGTTGGGAAGGTTACATATCCGAGCTTAATATTACCAATCAGGCTTTATCTCAAAATCAAGTAAAACAAATATTTTCTCAAAGCAATAGTTTTCAAATTTTAAAAGATTCCTTAGTTGCTGATTATGAATTTACAGGAAAAGGGCCATATAAAGATAAATCGGGAAAACAGCCAGATTTATTATGGAATGGAGAATCAACAACTGAAAATCAAGAAGGAATCTTGATAAGTGCAAATAATTGGCTGCAAACAGCAACACCGGTTACATCACTTAGCAAAAGTATCGGTGAAACTTCGGAATTTACGATTAGTAGCACCCTGACCACTACTCAAACAGAACAAACCGGACCTGCGAGAATAATTTCCCTTTCGGGTGATTCACTTCGTCGTAATTTTACCTTGGGACAGCAAGGAAGCGATTTAGTATTTCGAGTTAGAACTCCTCTTACCGGAGCGAATGCTTCTGATGTAAAACTAGATGTTCCCAATGTATTTAACGATAAAAAACCGCATCAAATAGTTATTACCTATTCTAAATCTTCGCTCATAATTTATGTCGATAGCATTGCGAATATTCACACCTTAAACTTGCTCGATTTAATACCCAAAGAAAAAAGATTTTTCTATTACGGGTTAACCTTTATTCCATTCGGACTATGTTTAGCCTTGTTAACAACATTAGCAAGAAGAAAAATTAACTTTTATCGTCTAATGCTTCCTGCGGGAATATTATTACCTTCCTTGATATTGGAAGGAATTTTAGTACAGGAAAGTGGTAAAGATATTAGTCTGAAAAATCTATTTATAGGAATTTTATTTACAGCGGGTACAATGATTGTTTTGAAAGCAAGAGCGGGGAACAGTGGACAGTTATCAGTGAGCAGTGAACAGTGAACAGTTATCAGTTATCAGTGAGCAGTTATTATTTAAGGGGATGTGGTTTATTAAAAATTAATTTTTAGATAGGTAGTAGTGGCTAATTAAATAAATTGTTAAGGGTTAGTTTTTCCCGTAAATGTCGGGAGACGTATTAGCGAAGTGTGCCCGAAGGGGATGATTTTATGTCTCTACAAACCGTTGCAATTAATGAAATACATTTTAGTGGGAGCATCTTGCTCCCTATTTATTTAACAACAACAAATAATATTTCCTTTTTTTCTTCTAGCTGTTAACTGATGACTGTTCACTGTTAACTGTTAACTGATTCCGGTACTTCCAAAGGGAATTG
>CAKZYM010000162.1 GCA_937884685.1 uncultured Calothrix sp. | reverse complement strand
AATTTTAGGTTGTTCAAAGACAGTTAAAGAAATCTCCTACATTCCTAAATTAAATTTTGAAACACAAATATGACAACTAATATAGCTATTGCAGAAAACATAAACACCCTCACTCAGGTTGAGGAAAAACTAGGATTAAAACTCAGCGATGAACGCCAATTTTTCACCGAATGGATGGATGATTTACCTTCCCTGAGTGAAGCAGAAGAAACAAGATTAGAACAAGTTCGACAAAATTATCTTTATCAAATAGGAGATGGGAGTCTTTTAGAAGAAACTATTAAAATGGTGGTGCTTTCACCGTTACTAGAACTAGCAGGTTTCTATCAGTCACCTTATAGGTTTAAAACTGAAGTATCTGTGGAAATTGAAGCATTAGGAGATAAGGAAGAAATTTTACGAGGAAGGATAGATGCTTTAGTTTTACAAGGTAAATTGTGGATTGTGCTAATAGAATCGAAGAAGACGACCTTTGATTTGGAGTTAGCAATTCCTCAGACACTAGCTTATATGGCGGCTCATCCAAAACCAGAACAACCTCTTTACGGAATGATAACTAATGGTAGCAGCCATTTGTTTGTCAAAACTTTAGGTAAACAGCATGGTGTTTCCGATTTGTTTTCAACTAGGTCGCAATATCAATATAATCTGAACGAAGTTTTAAAAATTCTCAAATATTTAGGAAGAATTATTACAGCATCTTAGAGAAGAGTACGATGGTATATCGGTTAATTTTCACCCTCAGAGAGGAAAAGGTTTTCAGTCTGGCTTCAACCACCACATCACACCATATCACAGTACTTTTACTCTTTCCATATTCTCTTGCCCCATTTCTAACTTAACGAGGACTAACAATAAAATCAGTCTTCCCCCTGGAGGTTTTTATCAATTCAAAACCGATTAATTTTGAATCAAAATGAATGCAAAATTAAAATTATTGGCTGTTGAAATTTTCAGCTATTAACCTGGTGGGTAAATAAAGTTTGCTAAAGCAGGCTTTTAATTTAGTCCTGTGTAAGCGAGGTGATTTTTAACGGGTTTATTAATTGCACAACCACATTATCCGAAATGATAATATGGTAAAAAGCTCTTGCTACAAGGATTATAGCTGCGCTTTCTTCTAGATTTTATATCCTGCCATTCTTTAGCTTCGCTAAAACGGCTTAGATGATTTACACGTTTTTTTGGCTATAACAACATATTTACCCGGATAGGTTTTAACTAATAGTTAATACTGAGCGCAGATAATCATATCGGCATCTAAACTAAGATTATCAGCAGTTAGTAATCCTTTATTTATCATTAAATAAGTTGAGTTGATGTATTTCCATTGAATACTCCTTCAAATTGGACTATTTATAACATATATAAAATTTAAAACTAAAATCGAGTTCTTAATTGTCATAATAAGAACGAGCATTCCTAACTAAAACTTGATTAATAGCTTCTAATCTCCGTTTCTGGTCTAAAGCGATGCAATTCCAACGCCAACGTTCCGACCATGTTGGATACTTACGCAATCTAGCCGTGTAGTAGGTATTTTGAGGATTAACACAAATAGAAAATAAACCTACTCGTGAGTTACCTGCTTCAAGCTCACCATCACTTTTGCGAAAAGCTTCTACTCTTGCCCACAATATAGCTTCTTTGCCTTTTAATCCTTTCTTTAAAGCATCAGCATATTTCTTGGGGAAGCTATCAGAAACACGAGGAGATGCTTGATTCCATTGGTCTAAATTGTTAATAAAAGCTTCGATATTTCTTTTGGGCTTAATACCAAAAGTTTGAAGTTTATTAACTAATCTGGGAATACGGCTTCTAGTCCTTTTTAAGCATATTGCATCCGCATTATCTAAATTATTACCTCCCCTACCTTGGTCGCTACACCATCCCTTGTTAATAACTTATGCGTACCACAAATAAAAACAACAACAACAACCACAACAAAGGTAATAGACTCCCATGCCATAACGTTGTTTAATTTTATGACACACTCTTTAAACAACATAAACAATGAAGTTGCAAAAAGGTTGGCTCCCCAATATCAGCAAAACAATATGGATGGTATTAGATGATGACTTCTTACCTGTAAAACCGATTGAAGAATACTTGCATTACCTTGATAACTTAGAACGTTCTCCAAATACAATTGTCAGCTATGCCCGCAATTTGAAAATGTACTGGGAATTTCTTCAAGATAATCATTATGATTGGAAAGAGATAAAAACAAAAGAACTAGCAGATTTTATAAATTGGCTAAGAAACCCGAACCCTAAAGTAATTTCTTTAAAACCACAACAAGCCTCTCGTTGTGAAAAAACTATCAATCATGCAATTACAACAGTCATCGGTTTCTATGAATTTCACTCTAACATGGGTACAGTTAGAACTTTAAATGCCTACAAAAATACATCCTTTCCCAACAACAGAAAATATAAATCACTTCTTTACCACATTAGTCAAGATAAACCTATTAAAAGTAAATTACTCAAGCTAAAAGAACCAAAAACATTTCCAAGATGTCTTACTAAGAATGAAGTAACACTATTAATTAATGGATGTAATTGTAAAAGAGATAAATTTATAATTTGCTTACTGTATGAAACAGGAATGCGGATAGGAGAAGTTTTAGGATTATTATGTAAATTCTACAACGTAAACCTTTTATACAACGAAGCTTTCCCAACACAACGTCTACAACGTAAGTTGATAAAGTCGCAATTTCATTATTCATCTTTTTTTGCTTAAAACATCCCTAAATTTTTATTTTAATTACTTAAGAAAAATTAATCATTTATTTTCAGCTTTATTCAGTTTTGTTTACAATTTCTTGATTAATCTGAAAGTCAAGTAGTTTTCTTGACTGATGTTTGTATAGGAATTACTTTGTTTGATGGACTCGGACTTGTTACTTCTCTTAATTGTGTTCGTAGTCTTTGGCATTCATCTCTAAGTTCGTATATTTCAGTTACATGACCTCGTAGTAAATCATTTTGATGTTTAAGTTCTCTAATAGTTGCTTCCAGAACACGAATTCTTTTTTTGGCGACTTCATGTAAGGTTTTAAGGCTGTGAGGCTGATATTTATTATTATCTTCTATAGAATTAAGAGTAATTTCCTTTTTTTGTTGAAGTTCGTGGATATACATTTTTATATCATCCCATTTGTAGAGATAAGAAATGGAACAACCAGCTACAGTAGCTATATTTTTAAAGGTAAGAGATTGTTTTGTTTTCTGTAGTTCTTGAATTGCCTTTAAAACTTGCTCCTTTTTTTGTTCCTTTCTTTTAGCTTGAGTGCGACGGAGAACTTCAGTTTGTTTTTCTCGACGTAGTTTTTTAACCATTAGCTAACTTCTTTAATTCAGGGAGCCATTTATCCATTGCTTCAATTGTTGCTTTCGCTTCTTCATAAGCTAAGGATGCACCTCTAATTTCAGCTTCTGCTAATCTTTTTTGCTCTCCTTCATACTGACGTTCATATAAAGGTAATTTACCAGTACTAGGACGAAAACTAGAGCAACCATAACAAGATGGGAAAAGATTAATAGGGCAAGGTGTTTTAGGGTTTAAAGCGCAATGTCCATAAACTACTAATCGTGGTGCGATTTCTAAATCTAATTCGTGAGCTTTGGGATTTTTAAGTAAGCTTTCTGGTAAAGATTGCCAGGGTAAAAACTTATTTTCAGGATTCATTAATAGTTCCTGAAATGGCAAATCAACAAGTGCTACTTGTTCGGAGGTTGGTGGTGCATAATGTTGAAAAGTAGTTTTGCTGGTTTCATGGTCTGCATACAATTGGGCAGCTTTAATACCATACTTTGTACGAACTTCTTGTAGTCTACTCGAACGAGTAATTTTTCCTGTAAAGTTAGGTTTTCGTCCATTGGCATCTATTATATTTTCTCTTTCTATCAATAATCTTATAATACGAATTAAGGGATTATTAGATGCGTCTACGTGAGGTGGTATTGGTAAAGGTTTAATATTAGAAAACTTTGGATAGGATTTGATATGTATACCTCGAAAATGACAAAATAGATATGAATAATTTTCGCCAAAAGTATCTTTAATCCATTGTTGCTGTTTCTCTATTATACTTCTAATTTTTCTGCTAACAAGTATTTTGTGATGTCTATTTTTCTTTTGTTGAAAAAACCGAATGTACCATTTAGCATTTTCTTCTACCAAACAATCAAAACAAAGATGGCATACATCACCAGGTCTAGCAGCAATATAAGCCTGAATTAAGTATTGACGAGCAATAGGAGGAGGAATTTTATCTAAGTTCTGCTCAATACCTTGACGAGTGACTTCATCTAACCAATCAACATCATTTCTATTCTCTTTCAAAAAGTCACGACTACGAATCAATAACGAAACATCTAAGTTTAACCATTCAAAGAAATCTCTTAAGTTACTTAGTTTTACGTTGATAACTTCATTTTTATTATTCTTGTACCTGTCTAAAAAGCTGACTATGGTATTTCGATTAATACTCTTACTATTTAATATTTTTTGACTGGTAATTATTTCTCCTAATTGCCTAAATACTGAAAGTTTAGAATTAATAGTTGAATCAGCACTATATATTTTTGTTTTCAATAAGTAATGCAAATATTTTTTAACTTCTATTTGATACCATTGAGGATAAACTTTTTGGAAATATAATTTCTTGGTTTTTGGTTTTTCATAAAAATGTCGCAAATCCCAAGTATTTTTTTCAAAGCTAAAGGGTAATAATTCTGATTCTCGAAGACTACCTATCCATCCAGCATAATGAGTTGAACTATTATCAAAAGTAATACGACAAAAACGACATCTATATTTTTTTGATTGAGGTGAGTAAAGATATATCCATCCTTTTTGTCCATCATGACCAATTTGAGTACATAAAGGGTTAGGGCATTCTATTTGAGGACAATAATTATAAGTATATGCAGGAACTTTATTAGTTAAACTAATTGTTTTATTACAATTAGTACAAAAAATATCTAACTTACATTTACTCTTCTTCTGAACAGTAAAATTTTTCAGTTTACTGCCACATCTAATGCAATAATATTCATTATTGTACTGAGATTTCCAATCAATTTTTAATGTACCTTTTAATGTTTGATGAATAGAGATAGGCTGATATTTTCGATTACTCATCATTCACTCCTTCTCTCAAATTTTTAAGTTGATCTAATCCTTTTAATCTAGTTTTTAGCAATTCTAGTAATCTATTAATTTCTGTAACTCTTCGTTCTTGTCCTGCATTATTTGCTTGCTCCAAATCTTGCTCTAAATTTTTTATATCAGCTTCTATTTTGGGTTTATCTGCTTCTGTTACCCGATGATAACCACAACTTAAACAAGCGTAGCGATACTGACAATCACCTAACATTGTGGGTCGATGACACTCACCCAAACTAGTACTAACTTT
Organism: uncultured Calothrix sp.; assembly: GCA_937884685.1. Taxonomy (GTDB): domain Bacteria; phylum Cyanobacteriota; class Cyanobacteriia; order Cyanobacteriales; family Nostocaceae; genus Rivularia. Next base: position 2,465 of record CAKZYM010000162.1, on the reverse strand, counting down.
AATGTCCATAATTTGTGCTAATTGTTCGTATCGCTGTTTTCTGGGCTTAAAGCTAGTAACTCGACCATACATATCTACATAATTTTTAGCATTCGCTTCTTTCTCCAATCGTTCTAAAGAACGTTTTCTATAATGAGGAAGCATATCTAAAGAACCATGACCCAAAACCGCAGCAATGTATTCATCTTCTGCTTCACAATAAGCCATAATACTTGCTTTAGTGCGTCGAAACATATGACTTGTTAAATTGAATTTATTACCATATTTATCTTTAAGATTAGCTTCAGAACTAAAACCTTTTAGCCATGCATAAATAGTTGCTCTATTTAATACTTCTGCAAGATAAACTGGCTCTACTTTAAATCTATTTCCTCGACTGCCAATATCTTTACTATATGTAGAAAGCTTACAGAACAACTTGTCAAAATCCGAATTTGAATCAAGTTTTATATCCAAACACTTTTGCTGTTCTTTAATTAATTCAGCTACTAGAGGATGTATTTGATAAAAACGCCAACATTTTCGCTTTTCAATCCATCTTAATAAAAACCAACTGTCACCTTCTTGCTTTAGACATTGGCGAGGCATTTTTAGTAGTTCACCAAGGCGACATCCTAGTACAATCTGTAACCTAAAAAGTCTCTCTAATGGTGCTGGTAATAAATCAAAATTTTCATATACTTGATGTAAAACCTCTTCTGGTATAGTTTCTATTTTAGGAGTTTTTATTGGAATTTTAGTAGGAATATAATCAAGTTTTAGCCATTGTTCTTCAGCCCACAACTTCGTAATATAATTTATAGTAGATTGTCGTTCTCTATTACAAGCGATAAATTCTTGTAACAAAGTATTTGTTATCATATTCGGTTGGGTATAACCTTTAGATATTAAAAACTCATCTAATTGTTTAAGTTGTGAAATTCTGCGTCTAATTATATCTACACTGTGCTTATTTCTAGCAATAGCTTTAGCAGTCAATTTAGCCAATAACTTTAACCAAGGTGAGACAATACTTGTAAAATAAAGGTTACGACTTCCAATAATTTTTAATTCTTCTTCTGTATAACCTAAATCACTCAAAGCCCAAACATCTTTATTGACTAAAGAATCATTAATCCACTCCTGACCTAATTCCGAATCAGTTATTTTCTTCTGTAACGCTTCAATTGGTAGTATCTTATTCTTCAGCATTTGTTAAATAATCATCTAAATTCATTTCCTGAAGTACATGAGAGTATATATCTTTTGTAGTTACAATTGACTTATGTCCTAACAATTGTTGTACATATTGATCCATGTAACCAGCTTGCAACATACGAGTAGCAAAGGTATGTCTAAAAAGGTGAGGATAAGCTCTAATACCTGTCCTATCTCTTAGCTGGTAAAACAGGTTATTTAACCTGGCACTGGTCATAGGCTTTCCTTTGTACTTACCATCTAAATTGACAAACAGCATTCCATGTTGAAATTTTTCTGCTTCCGGAGGATATTCTTTTAACAAGTAAGCATGAAAGGTTTCTTGTATTGCTTTACGATTATGTAAGATAGGAATTTCTCGGGATTGACCTTTAACGAAGGCACCATTGGGATTATCATTGCGTTTGATAATTCTAATTCGACCTGTAACATCTATTTCTTGTACATCTATTAAATGTAGCCCTAATAATTCACCTCGTCTAACTCCTGTTTCTCGTAACAGCATTACTATCAATCTGTCCCGATAGGTATAGCAAGCATTTGCTAATTGACTTACTTGTTCATTGGTTAAACAACCTGGAAAACATGATGGTTCTTTTAACTTTATTCGCTTACGTTTTTGGGGACTACTTTTAACAATGCCTCGCAAAAAACCACTTCGCTTACCCCAACCATATTGCTGATAAGCGAATTGTTTATCATCAATCCTGCCTTCCAAAACATGAAACTCATACATTTCTTGAATTGCTGTTATTGCCTGATTCACTGTACGCGCACTACGCTTGGATACTACTTCTCTAACTTCTTCTGAAATAACTTCTACATCTCCACCAAGAAGATACCAGTTAACAAAATCAGCTAATTCATAAGAGCCAACTTGTTGCCAATCTAAAGATTTATATTCTAGCCATTGCCAAAAATTTAATAGCCGAAAAGCATATGTTTGAACTGTATTAGCTGCTAATTGTCTTTTTCGACAATAGTTTAAGTATCGTTGAATTGGTTCTACTGGTAAACAGGTTTTTGTATCGAATACGCAACTAAACCTTTCTTTAGTTTGAGGGTCAATTGCTCTTTCTATAGTTATCACTTATTACACGTTGTAGAACTAATAATAATATTATTTTATCACAAATATGTGGTTATTTGTTGTTATTTTTTTATGTTGTTGAATGTCTTTTTTTTGTTGTTATAAGGATTAAGACATGAAGATATTGATTCAACAGGAATAAACGAAATTAATGTTGTCAAAAGAGATTTGAATTTGA
>CAKZYM010000161.1 GCA_937884685.1 uncultured Calothrix sp. | reverse complement strand
AGGGGGAAAGCCGGGATACGCGCAAAATGGGACACGTTGTAAAGTTATGTAACAATAACTCTACAACCCTTGCTCTGCAATGCTTTGAGAATTGCTCAAGCTAAGACCAAAAGTCCTTCATCATCTAATAAATTCGGCACAGTCTCCATATCAATTAAATAATCGCCGAAACGCTTGATATGACTGGTCATATAAGGACTTAACGCCGCCACATCTTCACGAGTAATCGAATAACCAGCTTTCAGTAAGTCCCGCAATATATCGGTTAAATCAACAACGTTGTGGAAAATAACAGCGTTAGCAATTAAATCATTGTATTTAATAATTTTCTCCTGCTCGATTGGGTCGTTATTAGAAATAACTCCAAAGCCACCGAAGAAAAACCATTTCGAGAAACCGTTATAAGCTTCAACGATATTTGTTGCGGCTGTGATTTGTTTTCGTAGCTTCATATCCGAAATATATTGCAAAAGAAATACCGTTCTTACTACTCGTCCCAATTCTTGAAATGCTTGATATAATCGGTTTTTACGACTATAGTTTCCCAGTTTTCGTAACAACACCGCACTCGAAATTTTACCAGTTTGAATTGAAAGTACAACTTGTAAAATATCTTGCCAGTGATTTTTAATTTTATCCCAATCAATCGTATCTTTGAATAAAGAATCAATATGTTCGTAAACCGTATCCTTATCTGGGCGGAAGAAAATTAAATCCTTCCAATTCCGAATTCGGGGCATTAACTTAATCCCCAACATATGTGATAATGCAAACACAGGTGTTGATTGTCCTTGAGTATCAGCATGAATCGTATTAGGCTGAATATCAGAGCAATTTTTTAATAAACCTTCAATAATATAAACAGCTTCCCAGGTACCGCAGGAAATAAAATGACTAAATAAAGCTACGTATGTATCAGAAACATGGTGGTAAGCAATACCTCCATAGCCACCATAGCGAATATGATACTCAGACAGCAGATTTTCTTCGTAGAGTTCATACTTAGTTCCGTCCGCAGCAGCCGTTGTTCCATCACCCCAGATACCCGGAAGCTTTAAAACGTTGTACCGATTAATAATATCCACAAGTGCTGCATTTAACTTATCTACACTTACATGACGGCGATTAACAAATGATATTTCTTTCGCAGTCACTACACCTCGCATATGTCTTGCGGCTTGAGTTGGTCCCAAATTACAACCGTAGGTGAAACTAGTCAGCAAATAACGTTCCGTTGCTCGTTCAATCTTTGGGTCACTTCCGCTCAATGGTCCAAAATGACGTGTAAAATTAGTCCAATAGTCAACATTTCGTAGAATATCAATTAAATTACGTTCTGGAAAACGTTCTTCCACAGCTTTAAGTAAAGTTTTAGCTTCGGGGGTTACATCATGACGCAGTGATTTTTTTAATACGGGTTCACCGTTATCGTTAATTACAAGTTGCCGATTGTCGGGATAACCAGAATCTACTATTGAAGCTGTGTCGGTTAACCATTCCTTCATCTGGGTAACAAAACCATCTGCATTCGGTGCAAAACCTAAATCTTCACAATACTGGTCAATTAATGGTAAACATTCTGACCAAGGTAGTAACTGTTCTCGGTAGTCAGCATAATTTTCGCTACCAATGACGCAGATATCACCCGACCTCAATTCAGCCATTAAGTAAGAAAAAACACAAACCTCTAGATGGCGACGAACAATTTTGGTTTTGTTTCCTTGTTCAACGAATAAAAGCTTCTGCCACTGAGGAGAAGCAAATTCTAAATCTAAGTCAATAGCATTTCTTAAATAATGACCTCGCTTTGACTGATTTTCTAGAATAAAATTTAATGCTTCAACTACACTTTGTTCGCTCGTGGTTGATTCAAACTGCAAAGCATTTAATAATCGAAAGAAAGTACTGCGGTGGCTTTTATAAAATTGCCATAGTAGGGGTAAATAATTATTCCCCTTATAAGCATTAATCGCCTCACATTCAATCAATAATTGTTCCGCACCACCTTCTGTAATGAATAACTGATTAACTTGCTCTACTTTATCTGTTAAATCTAGTATATTTGTGTTATCGACCTTCTCAATATTAGTTAATGCTTGTTCTTCATCAACAAATACATGAAGAACATTTCCAAAAACTCCGAGTAATTTTTCAACTGTCTCCTGATATCTTTGTTTAATAAGCTCTAATTCTTTTTTAGCATTATTATGTATTAGACGCATTTTTTTGAGAAACATTTCAACCAAATTATCTCGCGTCGTCACTTGCGCCGAGTGAATCAAGCATAATATAAGAGTAATACGTTTTGGTAAATTAAATTCCTTAATTTCACTCGCATCTAAAACCCTCGCTTCAGCAGCAAAGTGCTGAATTTTGGCTGCTGTAATTCCAGTGAGTAATGGTTTAGTATCTCCTAAAGAATCAAGCCAAATTAAATGTACAATTAAATCATTGAGGTGGTTACGAGTTGGGCGTTTAGGAAGTTGTTTGATATTATTGTAGAGGCTTCTATATTCAACTGGATGATTATCTAACAAGTCAAGTAATCGTTGTTGATAATCATCATTTATGCGACTCAGTACTAACTTAAACAAGTTTTGATTGACTAAATTCCTTACTCGGCGTACTAATCTATTTAACGTATTAAATCCCGGTAATTCATATCGATTTTTAATTAATTCGGCAATAGTAACATTCATTAAATCCGCTGGATTGTCCATAACAGTAGCAGATTCATTTACTGCTGATACTGCTAAATGTAGCGCAGTTTGAT
>CAKZYM010000160.1 GCA_937884685.1 uncultured Calothrix sp. | reverse complement strand
ACTGTTAACTGATTTACATCATTACCATTCCACCATCAACGTTAAAGGTTTGTCCGGTAATATATGCTGCTGCGTTGTCTGCTGCGAGGAAACGTACCATTCCTGCGATTTCTTCTGGTTTTCCGTAACGTCCTAAAGGAATGGCTTTAAGAATTTCTTCTGATTGAATTTCGCTTGTCATATCAGTGTCGATAAAACCAGGAGAAACTGCGTTAACAGTGATACCCCGAGAAGCAAATTCTTTAGCCAAAGTCTTAGTCAAACCGATTACTCCTGCTTTCGCTGCACTGTAATTTGCTTGTCCGGGATTACCCATTTGACCGGCGACTGAAGCAATATTTATAATCCTTCCAGAACGTTTTTTCAACATGCCTTTACTTACAGCACGAGTACACAAATAAACACCAGTTAAATTAAGATTGATTACAGCTTGCCAATCTTCTGGTTTCATTCGTAAAAGTAAAGTATCGCGAGTAATTCCGGCATTGTTAACTAAAATATCAATTTTATTAAATTTTTCTAAAACGTTTTTCACCAGATTATCTACTTCTTCTTCTTTAGAAACATCAGCCTGTAGAGCAATTGCATTCCCTCCTGCTGCGGTAATATCCGAAACTAATTCCTCTGCTGCTTTACTGGAACTCGCATAATTAACAACTACAGTCGCTCCTAATTTGGCGAATTCTTGTGCAATTGCTCGTCCAATTCCTCGCGAAGCACCAGTAACAACAGCAACTTGTTCGCGTAGACTCTGTAGATTTTCTGGTAGCAGTTCCATGAGCGTTCCTCAATATAATTTCATCATTTGAACCCGCTAAATATAATAGGCTGATTCGTACCCTATGATTTACGTTAATTTTGTCCTAGGCATTACCATAAAACAGCAAAGGTAAAAAACAGGTTTCTCTATATGTCTACTAAAAAGCAATTCAACAGCTTTGAAGATATGTTATCTGGTTCTGATGTACCGGTATTAGTGGATTTTTACGCTGACTGGTGCGGACCTTGCCAAATGATGGCACCGATTTTAGACCAAGTTAATTCTCAACTCGCAGGAAAAATACGAGTCGTCAAAATAGACACTGAAAAATATCCAGCATTAGCAAGTCAATATCAAATTTATGCTCTACCTACGTTGGTATTATTCAAAGAGGGTAAACCAGTAGATAAAATTGAAGGTGTAATGCAAGCACCACAGTTAGTTCAACACCTACAACCACTTATCTAATATCATTCATATTTAAGAAATAGGTAGTTTGTAGTGGGAGCATCCTGCTCCCTAATAGTTATAAGAATAGCGAGTAAAAATGTAGTATTCGACCACAAAAGTTATGAGGGGTAAATATCAATTTGATTGAAAATCGAACAATCCTCTAAACCCTCTTTCCTCTGCGTCCTCCGCGCTCTCTGCGGTTTTTTATTTTAAACCCTTGGAAGCCATCAAAATTAATGTGGTGAAATAGTAGGGACATAAAATTTTACGTTTCCCGACCATTACAGGAAAAATGAATCCGTCAAAATTGATTTAGCCGAATAATAGAAAGCCACACCCTCCCGCTACGAAAATTAATTGGAACGGCTATAACTTAGTTTTTATACAAGAAAAGATGGGTTTTATTTTTTAACCGGGATAGGAAAAGCAATACTCAATAAACTTTGGCTTTTAACAACTAAACTCCAAACCGATAGTAGCAAGACCCACTAGAAAATACTGAATAGATAGTGTAAAAAAAGTTAGTAGTAATGATATTCGGATAAGATGCCGCTTTAAAAGTATTATGAGTAAGCGTGAAAGTCCGATTGGTTTTATTTCTATTCTGGTTGCTACTTTTGGTCTTAGCGTTGCTGGTATTTGGTCGGCTTATCAGTTCGGATTTGGTTCATATTCCGACGAAGAATATATTTATACTGATAGCAAAAAAAATACATCTATTATCAAGGATTCTAATAAATTAGAAGCAGCAATCAAAAGTACACCTACACCCAAACCCGCTGCTACTCCTACCCCCAAAAAATTAAAAACAGCAGACGATATCGCACAAAATCCGGTAAAAGCACAAATTCAATTTCTATCTGACTCTAACAGAATTACCAGTCAAGGTTTAGCAAATTTAAATCAATTAAAGCAAGAAATTTCAGAATTTGAACCTCAAAATCTTGCTATAAGAATTTATTCTAATCCCGATAAATCAGACTTTGGTCAGCAAATTGCGACACAAAGAGGTGAAGAAATAGCAGGTTATCTACGTCATCTTGGATTGACAAACAAAATCGTGATTTCCAAAAGAATCCCAAACACCTCAGCAAATAATCTTTCTTCTCGACAAAAACGCAATCAGCCAGTATTGGTTCAGCTGTATAAACTAAATTAATTTTTTTGTGGTATTTTTGTGGTGTTTTTTCTAGAATTTGAATAGCTTTGATGGTGCGTTACGGCATTATTTAAATGGTAATTTTTAATCAAATTTATTTGCGCCGTAACACACCCTACAATGAATTACTACGTATTGAAAATTGTTAATTATTAATTGATAACTGTTCACTGTTTACTGTTCACTGATTACTGTCTCCTCACATTCAAGCAACACCATTCTTTCCGCTTCCACAATGTTGCAACGACCCAGCCATTTTTCTCTAAAACATCGGTAACAGCGTTAGACTGCTCTAATAAAATACCGCTAAAAATACCCCAGCTAGTCGGTTTAACAATCGCGCTCATACCGGGAAGTATTTCCATGATTATGTCAGCCAAAATGTTACAGACTATCCCATCTACTGGTTCTGTAACAAGCTGCTGCATTACTTCTACACTTCCCTGAGCTACTTTTAAACGTTCGGGAGCAAGTCCGTTTATGTCGCGGTTTTCAACGGTTGAACTTACAGCTAATGAATCGGTATCTACTGCATAGGCTTTTGCAGCCCCTAACAGTAATGCTCCGATGGAAAGAATACCGGAGCCACAGCCAATATCCGCGATTACCACATCATTTTTTTTCTCTTGGGAACTGACAAAAGATTCGGGGATATCGCTAAAACGCATCTCTAACGATTCCAAGCAAAGTTGGGTTGTAGCATGTGCCCCTGTTCCAAAAGCTGAACCGGGATCAAGCTGCAAAATTTTCCGTTCCGTATTTTCTGGAACCTGTATCCAAGAAGGATTTATTAAAATGCGATCGCCAATTTCTTGAGGTTCCCAATGTTGTTTCCAACTGCTTGACCAATCTTCTTCATCAATTAATTTCCACTGTAGGGAAGGTAAAGCAGTTTCAAAACAAAGAGCATCCTGACGTAACCACAAGGATAAAGCAGCTAAGTCTAATAAATGTGCCTGAGATTGGGGTAAGTAAGCCTGTACGGAAACTAAGTTACCTTTTTTTTGACTAGCAGTTCCCCGACAGCCAAATTCATCCAGCCGCCAATATACTGAATCTTCAATCTCTGGAGAACATAGAATTTGTAATTCCCACCAAGTTTTTGCCATCGGATTTTAGATTTTAGATTTTAGATTTTAGATTTTAGATTGTTGGGTAAAGCTAGTACTCCACCACATTAATTTTGCGGGGTGTTCCGCAGTCGTCTTTAGACGAC
>CAKZYM010000159.1 GCA_937884685.1 uncultured Calothrix sp. | reverse complement strand
AGTTATCAGTTATCAGTTATCAGTTATCAGTTATCAGTTATCAGTTATCAGTTATTAGTTATTAATTATTAGCTGCTATTTTGATTAATTTTTGATTTTGAATTCCTAACTCCTCATGATTAATTTTATTTTTCTAAGAACAATGCTAAGCCTGTAGTGGCATTTTCTGAGTGTTGAAAAAAATCAAGGAATCCAGTTACTGACATGGTGTCTTGAATTTCTTCGGAAAGACCTACTAATATAAGTTTTCCATTTTTATCTGTAACTTTTCTATAAGAAGATAGCAGCATACGTAAACCACTGCTAGACATATAAGATACTTGTGATAAATCTATGATAAATTTGTTGTTTGATTCAATTAACGGTATTAGTTCGTGTTGAATACTCGATACTGTTCGTGAATCAACATTTTTATCTGCTATTTCTATAATGCTTACACCTGCAACTTGTTTAAGATTAATTGCCATTAAATTGTATATTTCGGTTTACATTTTAGATTTTTTATCAAAGTTGCTCAAATCAAGTTTATTACTTGTTACTTGTTACTTATTACTTACTACTTATTACTTATTTATGCTGCTCCCCGTAAGGGATAATTATTGGTTGTAACGTATCTAATTCCCGATATTAATTCATGTAATGGAGGGCGGGCAAAAGGTTCGTTATTAACTCCAGCGAAGAATAATGTTCTATCTGCTTTAACTATAAAAATACCGGGTTCGTTAAATAAAGGTGGTTCGCTGGGAAAGGCTCCTTTAGAAATATAAAGTCCCCATTGGCGCATAGAGTCAACTGAATGATTGTAGCCGATTGTAATATCTGTTAATCCCCACTTGGCTTTTGTTAATTTAGCTTTTTCTTGACTGTCACCGCTAATTGCAATAACCTCTATATCAAGTTGGGAAAATTCGTAAATTATTTTATCTAGTTCTCCGATATAAGCTTTACAAAGGGGACAGTGTAAACCTCGATAAAATACTATCAATTTCATGTTTGTGAAAGTATCTTCGGAGAGTTTCCATTGTTTACTGTCAAGAATATTTACTTCTAGTTCGGGGATTTTTTGTCCTGGTATAAGTTTATTAGTCATTTCTATTTTGGATTTTGGATTATTTATGAAAAGTACTTTAAGATAAATGTTTTAATTAATAAAGTTCACCATTATTGATTAGTTTTCACAACTACCTTGGAATCAATTCCAAGGCTCATAGCCGAAGTCTACTAAAGTAGACTAAAAGAATCGCATTGTTGTCTCCCAAGTTTTTTAATATTAGATAGGGAATTATAGGGCTTTTCGGTTGAGTGCAATACATTTTGATAAACCTCACCCCCTACCCCTCTCCTTATTAAGGAGAGGGGTGTATCCTATCCAAATGAAAACTGCTATATATTCCCTATTCTCTCTATTCTCAAACCTCAATTTATTTAGGCACAATTTTCACTTTTACTTTGACTCGTTTCGTTGTTTTAGGCAATGTCACGGTGAGTTTATCAGCGTCAAAATTACTATAGCTATTGCTATCTATTTCTACGGAAGCAATTTTGATACTACCTGGTGGTAATATGTCGGGAGCAACGTGCAGAATGTTATCTGGAAATCCCGATGGAATGGGTTTAAAGTAAAAATCCATTGGCTGTTTATGAATCAATAAATTGGTATAAACTGCTGCCAGATAACACAGTTCAATGGAATGATATCCGCTCATGGCATGGCTTCCTTTACCGCGTTCGTTTCCGCTAGCAAGAAAGGGAATACCATTCGCAAGGACATTGTAATAAACACCACCATCTTCTGTATCCAAGAACCAAGCATTGTAAAAAGCTGCTGCTTCCCTTGCTAAACGCTGATAGTCATCTTTTTCGAGAATACCGTTGAGGATTAAGTAAGCAAGTATACATTGTTCCTGCTGCCACCAGGCTTTGCGGTCGTGCCATACAAATCGATAAACGCTTTCATCTTTATCTAAAACACGTTCCATAACGTCATACCAACCACCTCGCTGTAAATCGCTACCGAATCTAGGCATAATTTCGCCTATTTTTGTTGCTAAATCGGTATATTCTGCTTTTGATTTCAGCGATGACATCCGCATTAAGTTCCAGGCTATTTTAAGATTATGACCGACTACAGCACGATTTTGCTGCCATCCCCAGGTGGTGTCGTGAGACCAATCTGCAAAAAAGCGCTCTTGTACGAAAGGACTATTTTCATAATCGGGAAAACGTTTGACGATGGTGTCGAAGGTATACTCCAACATATCAGCATATTCCTGTTTTCCTGTGGCTAACCAGAGGTTAATTAAATAAGCTGGAGCATGGTCACCAACGGAGTTCCAATTTTTGGTTCCCTTATTACGTCCGAGACTATCGCTCATGGGGTCGAGAGTTACGGGGTCAAGATGAGAGAAGTAACCTCCATGTTCACCTTTATCAAGGAAGAAATCGTTAAACAGTTTGATGGTAAGTTCGGTATCCTGCATAATCCGGGGGTCTCCGGTTACTCGATAGGTTTGAACTTGACCTGCTAAAGCATAAATTTGTTCGTAAGCAGGAATAGCATCATAATCATCACCAAATTCGGAAGCGAAAATTTTATGTTCTCGTTCTCCCTCAACATCGATTCCGTGATACCAGTAAACAATACCCTCATCTAAATCTAAGAACCGCATATGGTCGCGAAGATATTCGGTTCCTTTTTCGGCAGCTTCGAGGAATTTTTCTTCTCCAGTAAGCATATAGGAAGTTGCGAAACCATATACCAATCGCGAAATAGTATCAGTTTCCTGACGGAAATTAACGGTTGATTTTGCTCCCGATAAACTGATTGAAGTTCGATAATTACGATAATTAATTTCCTCTTCTCCAAATTGAGCTTTCAAATAAAAGCTAGCTAGAGAACGAGCTTGGTCAACCCACCAATTCTGTTTCTCGAAAATATAATTATCTGCTTGACGACCGGTAAATACTATTGATTTAGCGTCAAAAGCAGCTTTGTCGGGATAAAAAATTCCATAAGCGAATAAATAGCTACCTGATTCCGACAACATCTTTCGCATCGAACCAGTTGCGTCTGGATAAGCTTCATCTAAGTTTTGCAGCAATTTAGCGTAACTCATCGGACTCAGATTACAATCAAACTCTCTACCGTCTGATGTTTTTAGACCAAAACAATCTTTTTCTTCATCAAAATAAGTTACATATCCAGCAATTAAATCGGAAAATGTAAAATCTAAAGTAGTACCCATATTAATTATTAATTCCTAAATTCTAATTCTGGTGAGGTAATAGGTAGTAGCTAATAGGTAATGGGTAATAGATATTAGAAATAATTAGTAATGCTAGAAATAAAATTTTTAATCATTTCTATAATGATTCAATGTAATTGCTAAACTGTCTTTACTTTAAAGAGACTCATCGTTGCTTTTAATTGATAATACACTAGAATTTATTTTATCAGCGTAGTTATTTTACCCAAGATATAAGAACGCTATATATTACCAATTAACAATTACCCATTACCCATTACCTATTTACCCAACAGCTACTTTTTGTTTCTTGTCTAATTCTTGCAAAAATAGTTGCATAAATTCTTCTACAACACCGGGATGTCTACCGGATATTAAGTTACCATCAACATGAGTTGCTGCGGTTTCTTCACCTTCATAAACAATGGTTGCTCCAGCATTTTCGACATCACAAAGAATGTTGTGAGCGCAGGTTACTTTACGACCTTTAAGAAGTTCTCTATCAGCACAAAATAGCCACATGCTATGACAAATAGTGCCAATTTTTAAGTTACCAGCATCCATAGATGTAACAGCTTTACGTAAAAATTCTACTGCTGGTGCTTGATTGGGTTTTCCTGCTTTTACTGATGGTTCGTAACGCAATCTATCCATTGCATAACCACCAATCAAAATAATACCTTTGTAATCAGCTAAATTAACATTATTAACTTCTACGTTTACTGTAGCTTCTGCTTGATGGTCGTTACCATTAAATTTAAGACTTTCTTGATTCCAAAGATGGGACATATAGTCTACTTGATATCCATTTTCGGGAAAGAATTCATTAAAGCGAATATATTCGGTTTCGTCGAAATGTTCTTCAATTAAAACGCCAATTTTTCCTTTGTTTTTAGCCATGATTCTTTCTTTGTTGTTCTTTATTGATTGTTAACCTCACCCCTTCCCTTCTCCTTATTAAGGAGAGGGGTAATAAGGTAGAAATATCTAGATTTCAGGGTGCCGAAACTAATTTACAGTGGTGCGTTGCGCGGAGTGACAACGCACCCTACAATCTAAAATCCAAAATCTGTCTTGGAAAGTTTGCTGGGACGGAAACCGACCCCAGCAACTTTCCGCAAAATCCAAAATTAATTATGCTGGACCGAGAATTTCATTTAACATTCCGAAACAGCCAGCAGCTTTGTTAAAACCTGCGTAGACACACATAAATAATAGTAATTCCTCAATTTCTTCGCGGGTGGCTCCTTGCTGCATTGCCATATTTACATGGGCACCAAAGGGATTTCCCGCTCCTGTCTGGTCTTGGTTCGCTACGTCAACGGCTATGGTTATCAAAGCTTTGGTTTTTTGGTCTATTAAAGGTAAACCCCAAGCTTCTCCAGCAACACGAGTACAGAAGTCACCAAATTTCGGATTAATACCGCTCAATCCCGCTTGCAGTTCTTTGTCGTCTAAAACGGCATTTTTGTAATTTTTTGTTTCCATTGTTCTTATAATTATTAAGCAGTTTTGATTAATTTCAATAATTCATCTGGTGCAAAAACATCGCGGTAGAATGTCAATTGTTCTGTCTTCAAATAACAACCTCCTCGATGTCCGCGACGAACCCAAGTTACGTTTCCTTTGGCAATTGTTTCGTTGGTTTCATCATCTACACATTTCCATTCAAAAAATGTATGTTCGCCAAAAAACATAACTATTGGCCATACCATTGTCACCCCTGGTTGTGCAATTAAAGCCCACCAATGTTGTTCTCTATCTTTTTGCTGTTCTAATCCTTGATAAGGTCCATCCTGACAGAAATAAACTAAATCATCGCGATATTCATCTGTTAATATATCTCCTCTTCCTTGTCTCAATGCTTCGCAATGAGTGGGCCACCATTCTTTATTTTCTATTTCTATTTGTTGCAGGGTATATGATGAATTAATATCTGGTAAGGTGTTTTCTTTTTTTGTAGTTATTTCTTCACCTTGCTGGATAAGTTTTTTCTTCAAATCGTCAGAAATTAATCCAGGTCTTGAATAGTCAGCGGCTAATTCTTTATAATAGTTAATTCTTTTCTGCATGGAAAATAACCTCCTGTATATTAATGAAGCTATACAATTAGTCTCAATGACTATATTTATGTTGGTAAAAAGCTCTAATGTTGATAGGAGAAAACTATGACTTTTTTCATTCTCCGTTTTTCAATCTTCTTCAATTTAAACCCGATATCAGATTTGTATCAATGGAAAAAGTATAGATATGGTGGAAAATTGTTGTGATATTTTTGTGTTGATAATGCAATATGAAAAAGGAGCATTCTAATGGTGGCGAAAAGCCCGCAGGCTAGAAGCCTGGGGCTAATATTACGAAGCCCCCCTTCGCGGGCTACTAAGATTCTTAGCCCGCGAAGGTGGGCTTTGTATATGTAGCCGCACCCTTACAGGGTGTCGGGTAAATGTTTAACTCTGCTATGCTCGTTTTTTCCACCAATGACGAATGGAAGAGTTAGATTTAGATTTTGGTTTTAGCATTGCTTTTTCGCTACGAAGACGAGTTGTATCGTAGGTGTAACCTAATTTGCGAAAATCGAGAACGTCTGCTGCGGTAATAATCCTATTTGTTTTAGGTAACATCGATACTAAATCCGTGTCGTTGAGATTTCCCGGTGTGGATTTACCACCGTCCCAAGGCCAAATCGGGTCCTTGAGGTTGTATCCATAATCCATTCTGTTGGTAGGATAGAATTTTTCACCTGTATGTCCATTGTCTTGCCACTCTGCCCATAAACGGTCTACGTTGGAATGGGTCAACCAAAATGTCGGGTCGTAGGGAGAACTCAGGATACTCATCATTGTCCCTAAATTCTGAGCTTGGTTAGTGGGAAGGGCTGTTTTATCGTAATCTTTTAAAACTACTCCTCCTATCATTGCGTGAGAAACGACGTGGACGGCCCAGTCTTCAATTATTTTGCTGTTCTTGTCTAATCCAGTACCACCTCCCTCTAATACCAGAGAGAAAATTTCGTAGTCATCGAGGTTCATCATCCGGTCGATAACTTCTTTAGGCATGGGATATTTATCAAATGGAGAGATTCGGAAGAGCGTCGTGTAGGGAAAGAGTGTAGATCTCGGTGGTCGCCGTATCATT
>CAKZYM010000158.1 GCA_937884685.1 uncultured Calothrix sp. | reverse complement strand
ACAAACTGGCAAAAATATCCCGCAGCGGTTCCACATAAGTTAAAGTTTGGTCAGCGTATTCCACCTCGGAAATCATCAGACCAGCTACGAAGGCTCCCATTTCAATAGAGAGTCCTAACTCTTCGGTTAATAAAGCAATTCCCAAGCACAGCGCGACCACACCCAACAAAAATAACTCGCGGCTTTCCGTCCGTGCAAGCAATTGCAGCAAAGGGGGAATTAACCATATTCCCGTAGCTACAGCACCCGCAGCAAATAAACAAATCTTCAACAGAGCCATCAGCACTGCTATACCAAGAGTTTCTGCGGGTTGGTCAAGAGCGGGTAATACTGCTAGCATTAACCCCAATGCCAAATCTTGAACCACCAGGATTCCCAGCATCACCTGTCCGTGAGGAGTTTCCGTTTCATTGCGCTCCATCAAGCATTTGAGAACCACAGCAGTCGAAGAAAGAGATAAAATTGCTCCCAGAAACACACCTTGAACCGGGGAACTTACCCAACCAACACCCACCGATACCAGAGCAGTGACCCCAATAGTTAAAATAATTTGTAAACCACCACCACCCAAACTTATTTTCTTAACCTTATTGAGTTCCGCAAAAGAAAACTCAACTCCTAGCGCAAATAATAAGAAAGCGACACCAAACTGCGCCAAAGTCTCAACTTGGACAACCTCCTTGATTAGACCAAAACCAGTTGGTCCAACCAGCATTCCACCAACGAGATACCCCAGCAAAACAGGTAAACCCAAAAGTGACGCAAACAGTCCCCCACCCGCAGCGACAGCGAGAACCGAAACCAAATCAACAATTAATCTAAAATCTTCTTGCACAAGCTTATAAAAAAATATCAATAGCCCTTGTACTACCAGCATACTAAGTTTTGTGAAGAGTGTCTCAGGAATCAGTTAGCAAGTAGCAAGTAGCAAGTAGCAAGTAGTGAGTAGCGAGTAGCGAGTAGCAAGTAGCGAGTAGCGAGTAGCGAGTAGCGAGTAGCAAGTAGCAAGTAGAAAGTAGCAAGTAGCAAGTAATGAATAAAAATTAGGTTTTGGTTTCGGAGCATAAGAGCAGATTATAAAATGGATGGCTTCGCTGTTCGCTACTCACTCCCCACTTGGTACTTGCTACTTAATACTTGCTACTTTTAGATAATCATCTCTTCCAAAGCTTGTTGTAAATCTTGGGTTAATTGAGCGACGGCTTGTTTTGCGCTTTGACGATTCTGTTGGTAAGTTGAGATGCGATTACTCATGTCAATTGGTTTTCCGACAGTTACTGTGGATTTTCGCCACCCCAAGCGGGGACGACGAGGATTTTTATTTCCTTTAATTCTGGCGATTGCGTCAAATAAAATTAAGGCTGTTTCTGCAAATCTTTGAAAACTCGGTTTTTCTTTTACATAAGTAGCTGTTATGGCAACAAAGCTTTCTACTAAACGCATATGCAGCATTCTTAAATCTGCTTCTGCTGCAATCCAATCTGCTAGTCCTCGTTGAACGGCTGATAAGTTTTTGAATTTTCGTGGTTCTTCGCGATAAATATAATTCCAGCCAGCCTCTTCTAAACGTCTACAGCGCTCGACAATATTTCCTTTCTTCTTAATACCAAAATATTCTTCTCCTACTTCTAAGGATACGTCTAATAATTTTTGCAATCTAGTAGTAAGATTTTCTTCAACACTATGAGAATTCTGAGATAAATCTGGAAATTGACGATGGTAGAAACGACTATAGAATTGCTCCATTTCTAAGAGAAGATATTCTCCTATTTTAAATAAACGCTGCAAATATAATTCTGTCTTAGATTTATTAGTCCCAGTTTCTACTGATTGTTTTGAGAAACCACAATCTGCTTCTAATTTACTTAACAAGCAGTCAAGTTTCGACCAGCGAGGATTAATGTAGTGATACTGAATATTAATCGGAAGAACGATAACTTTTTCAATACGATTAGCTTTTTGTAAATCTTCCATACACCAAAATGCTAATTGAGCTACACCGGGTTCGAGAGGACTGATAACTTCACTATGATTATTGGTAGCACCTTCGGGAGCAACCACTAAGGGAAATTGACCGTCAGCTAATATTTCTCTTGTTTTTTTTATCGCTTGTAAGTCTAAGCTTTTACCACGATGTACGGGAATACCTCCCAATTGAGCAAACACCGACCCCAGCCACTTACCTGCCCAAATTGTCATACCCCTGTCATACATAAAATGACAGTTGGTTGGAGTTTTCAAAGCAATATTTTTTTGACGAGCAATCCTAGTAATGTCGCGAGAGAATATATGTAAACCTGTTAAGGGGTCGTCTACTTCGCAATGACGAAAAGAGAATATCAAGCGATTTTTTTTTAACTGAAATTCATGATAAAGATTGACTAGAGTTTCTCCATTTAAAACTTCAACTTGACTAATCCCTGAAGGTAGCCAAGAAAACAGACGAAATCTTTGAAAAATTGGTAGCGCCCAATAAACAAGTCGAAGAATGAAGGGATTAAAAGCTGGAGAAATAAAATCTAGTTTTGGTTGGGCACGTTGCATATTTTAAGAGTTAGTTGTTAGTTGTGATATTGAATGTGGCAGAGAGTCAATTTTATATGACATATTGCACCATTGTCATTCAGTTCAAATAACTACCTTAAAATTAATTACAAGGTGGTTATTGTGAATGTTACAACACTGAATTTTCATGCTTTATATGGTATATGACTTATTACAGCAGAAACTACCTTTACTCAGGTAAAAGATATTATATTCACATTTTGACTTTACCGTGAAACCTTCGATTTTTAGCTTTTCTTGTTTATCAAATTGATTATGTACTAATTAATATATTTATTGCGATAATTTTTGTATATTTAATATCAAAACCATTTGAGTTATGAGATTATTAACAGCATACCTATAAGTCGAATTACAGATAGGTTATATAATTATGATTTAGATAGAATAGAGATTTTAATATTACAATATCAAATTATTTTATAAATGCCGTCCTATCCAATCTTGAATATCTCCTAGCACTTCTAAGTAGTTAATATCGTTATGAAGTTCGTGATAGCTATCGGGATACTCTTTTCTTTCTTTGTCTACTAAAGTCAAACTTTCAAAAAAATATTTACTGCTTTGAGGTAAGGTAACTTTGTCAGCACCACCATGAAGAATTAGTATAGGAACTTGTATTTTTGTAGCATTAGCTTTAATCCAGTCAATAGCATTTAATAGTTCTGCGGCTAATCTAGCAGTACCCTGACTATGACGTAGCGAATCTTTTTCACAATCAGCTACTACTTCCGGGTCGCGAGAAGCAGCAGAAAAACCCAGACCTGTTTCCAAAGCAAAATTAGGTAAAATGCGGGACAATATTTGACCAATTAATAACTTCCAGGAAGAAACCCCTATTTCCAATGCTGGAGACAGTAAAATTAATCCTTTCGGTTGATTTGATTCTCGTAAAATATAGTCTAAAGCAATAGTTCCTCCCATACTTTGACCAATAATAAATACTTCTTGGTTTGGTTCTTTATTTTTAACTAAATTGATAAAATTATCTAAATCTACTCGAAATTCTGTCCAGCTATTAACATGACCTCTTTGACCAGGTGATTTTCCATTACCTCGCAAATCGTAACTAAAAACAATGTAATTGCGCTCAACAAAATATTCGACCATTCTTGTTAATATACCAATGTGTCCCCCGTGTCCGTGGACTATTACTAGAACTGCTCGTGCTGAAGCTTGAGGATACCAACTTTGATAATAAAGTTCTAGTCCATTTTCAGTCTGAAAAGTTTCGCTCATTATTTACTAAACTCTTATTTCCTAAACTCAAATTATACTTATTTCTGATTATCTCTTAATATGGTTAAAATTATTAAGGAAATAGAAAATAGGGAGTAGAAAGTCAGGAAAACGGGAATAATATTTACTATCAAATTAATTTCTAGAGGTTTTTTATTTGTATATTAATAATTTCCAGATTTGAGTATAATTATTCCTGCGGAGGAACGATTATTATAGCGTTTCCCAGTCTCCACTCGGTATATCTCAAAACCTCACCCCCAACCCCTCTCCTTATTAAGGAGAGTGGAGATAAAGCATAATAAAGCAAGCACGCTGTACTCAGTTGCTTGCGAAAATGCTATACATTGCTTCCACTAACTAAGCAAATTAATTGGAATGGCAATAATACATAACTGATAACTGATAACTGATAACTGATAACTGATAATGAATATAATTTGGTTCCGTCGAGATTTACGTTTAAGCGATAATGAAAGCGTGATAAAAGCAACTGCTAATAATGCTGAAGTTTTACCATGTTTTATTATTGACCCTTGGTTTTATCAGTGGAAAGACATTGGTAAAGCGAGAGTTAGATTTTTATTTGAATGTTTAGAAAACTTAGATAATAACCTGCAAAAATTAGGCAGTAGGCTATATCTATTTGAAGGGAATTCTGTAGATATTTTGCAACAACTTACTAGCCAATTAATTAATAAATCCTATCAACCTAAGCTCTATTTTAATCGCGACGTACAAGTAGAATATGGAATTGCAAGAGATAAATCTATTA
>CAKZYM010000157.1 GCA_937884685.1 uncultured Calothrix sp. | reverse complement strand
TTAAGTAGTACAAAAATATATACTTATATAACAACAACAACATATTAAAATAAGACTGTTGTAAAATAGAGCTATGCATAACAAAAAATTTTCTACAACAAGAATATGAAACTATCTCTTCAAAAGGGGGTAGATCCAAATACAGGAAAGGTGATTTGGATAGCTTTAGATGAAGATTACCTAATAGTAGAACCGATTCAGAAATATCTAACTTTTCTAATCACTAGTAAATCCCCAAACACAATAGAAAGTTACGGTTACGATTTAAAAGCTTGGTGGGAGTTTTTAAGTTTAAAGCATTTAGATTGGCGTGCAGTTCAAATAGAAGATTTAGGAGACTTCGCTTATTGGTTGCGAGTGGGTGACACCACTTCAATTGTATCTATGCAGCCAGTACAAGCGCTCAGAACAGAGAAAACAGTAAATAGAGCAATTGGTACTGTCGGTGGATTTTATGAATACCATGCAGCAAATAAGACAGTAGATTTCAAACAATTTGAACGATTTTTCATGCCTGTAGGAATTAGCCGTACTCGCTTCTTGCAAGGTATATCTAAAGCGAAACCTACCAGAAAGAAGTTAGTCAGACTTAAGCAGCCTAAAAGCTTTCCTGGATGTCTTACGGATGAGCAAGTAGAAATTTTAGTAAACGCCTCCCGTAGACTTAGAGATAAGCTAATTATTCTAATGTTAAATGGTACAGGATTAAGGAAGAGCGAGCTTCTAAGTTTAAAACACGAGGATTTAGGAGACTATGGAGACAACTTTATTAGGGTTGTAAAAAGGGTTAATCCTAACGGAGCAATTGTTAAAGGAAGAGAAAGAACAATACCTATATCCCCATCCTTACTTGTTATGTACAACGACTATCTGATTTATGAGTATCCAGAAGTAGAATCAGATTATGTATTTGTGAACATCTGGGAAGGTGAAATAGGGCAACCGATGAATCCTAGAGTCCTCAATACCATGTTTAGTAGATTGTCTGAGAAAACCAATATTAAAGTTCATCCGCATTTATTTAGACATACATACGCAACACGGCTTTTACAAGCAGGATATTCAGCAGATAGAGTCAAGCATTTACTAGGTCATTCATCAATACAAACAACATTGGATACTTATTCTCACATTGTTAGTGAAAGAGATTTGATAAAAGTAGTAGAACGGGAGAATAAAGAATGAACGTTTCAAATGATTGGAATAATCAAATATCAAAATTACTTATCGCTGGAAATTCAGAAACAGAAAAGCTGTTGAGTAATCCTCTATTGAATAAAGATACTTGGTACACAATTGAAGACTTAAGGTTGAAAATGAACCCGCATAATAAAATATTAACTATCAATTTTGGAGCCATAAAACAAGATTGGTTAAAACTATTATCAAAGCTATATATATTGATTAGAAGCCAGCGTAATTACTCAGTAACTTATTTGAATCAAGATGTTTTTCATTTAACTAGGTTCTCACGCTTTCTGGGTTCTAAATTAATATTCAACCCAGTTCATATTGATAATTGTTTATTTGAGGAATTTGATTATTATTTACGCTCTATTAAAAGTAATATAACAAAAAAATCCTTATCAGAAAGCTCAATCTCACTTAATTTTAAAACTTTAAATAATTTCTTCACTCTATGTCGTCGTGAAGGGTGGATTGATGTAAATACTTACTGGTTTAAAGGTAAATATAAGTTTAGTAGAGTGAATCAGGATGAGATTGATTATCTTCCAGAAGAAGTGTGGAATCAATTAGAAGAAAACCTTTATTTACTGCCAGAACAAATACAAAGAATGGTATTGATTCTTAGAACAACTGGGTTAAGAATTGGAGAACTACTTAACTTACCTTTTAATTGCCTGAGACGACGAGGTAACAAGTGGTATTTGAGATTAAAAAGTGAGAAGTATGATATAGAAGATGAATTACCAATCACTGCAATTGAATTAGTCACAATCATTCAGGAACAACAAAATTATATCAAGAAATATTTTGGAGAAAAACATTGTTATTTATTATGCAGTAATTATCGTATCAAAATAATGAGTGATAAAAGATGGGAATTTAGAAATCCAAATCCAAGGATTATGCGAACAGAAACTTTCAATAAATGGTTAAATAGATTAAGTCAAAAAGCTAATATACGCTCAAAGGATGGAGAGCTATGGTATTTCAAATCTCATCAGTTTAGAAAAACTGTAGCAACAGCAATGACTAACGCAGGAGTAAGGGATTTAGTTATTCAAAAATATTTAAGACATCGTTCTCCTGATATGCAACGTCATTATAAACATCTTCTAAAGCAAGTATTAGGCTCGGAATATGAGGAATTAACTACATCTAAGAAATATGTAGATATTACAGGTAACGTTGTTGCCTCATATAAACCTACCTCACCTGTAACTGAAATAATTCGTCGTAGGATGTACCAAATTACAACCCAGTATGGAGAGTGTCACCGCCCTACACTAAAAAAACCTTGCCCAACAGTTAATGCTTGTTGGAAATGCAAGGAATGGCGAGTATCTAGTGATGATTTACCGTATCTAAAAAAAGATTTGCAAAGAGTTGAAGATGAATTGAAAAGCGCACTTGCTTTGGGAATGATTCGACAACAACAAGGCTTAGAAGATGATAGAAATATTTTAAATAATTGTATTCAAGGGTTAGAAAATAATGATTAAGATTAATTGGAAAAAGGATTACAACGGAGAGTTTGTTTGCCCTAAATGTGAAAAAGGAGTAATGCGTCCACGTGGAACAGGAAACGGTAAAAAAAGATTTAAATGTGCAAGCTGCAACTGTTGTCAGTATTGTTGCCGAGATATCAATAAAACATACTTTGACTCAAAGACAAAATCTTATTGGATTTATGGTCAATATATAGATGATTTTGAATGCCCTAATTGTAGGGAAAGGAATATTAGGCTTTATAATGTTTTGAACCATACAAAACGGTTTAAGTGCAAAAGTTGCAACAGCTATATTTCTGATTCGGTATATATATCGCGTCAAAATATTAGCCAGTATGCTCATCAAAAAAAATCTATAAAGCCATTCAATTTTGATGATGACACTTGGGATTTGAGAAGTATTTGTTCAATTGGAAATCAGGATAATAACTATATGATTTTTTTTAGTAAAATAAAACAAGAGTGGGTAAAGTATTTAGTCAAAAAATACATATATCATCTTTGTAAGTTAAATACATCTTTGAACACAATTGGTAAGCATATGACAAGTATGCGTTTTCTATCACGCTATCTTTTGAAAAGAAATATTACTGATATTCAACAAATAAATCGTAGTATAATCCTTGATTTTCTTGCCTCTTTACCAAACAAAGAATCTATTAAAAATAAATTATGGACATTAAGAGAATTTTTCACAATTGGTACATTGCAAGAATGGTTTGTCATTGACCAAGACATAATTAGAAGTGAAGATTACCCAAAGAGAAAAAGAACAAATCCTGACCCAATTTCTGATACTGTCCGAGAGCAAATTGAGAAGCATTTACATAAACTGCCTGACCCCATAGCAAGAATGTGGATTATTACTTTCTTTACTGCTATGCGACCCAGTGAATTAGCTTTATTAAAAAAAGATTGTCTGGTGCAAGAAGGAGCTAATTGGAAGATAGTTTGGAATCGTAAGAAAGGCAAAGACCAACATGAAGTTCCCATAACCAGATTGATTGCTAAAGTTGTTCAAGAACAGTTGGGATACATTAATAATTTATGGGGTGATAGCTGGGATTATTTATTTTGTCATTATCAAGGTATTTCAGCGAGCATACCAACTCAGCCAAAAATAAAACCAGTAAGAAAAGTTATTCCTGTAAGTTACGATCCACTCAATTTATGCATTCGTTGTTTGATAAAAGCTGAGAATATTAGAGATGAGAATGGTTTTTTAGCTAAATTCCAGACCAGATTAATTAGAGCTACAAGATTAACTCAGCTATACGAGCAAGGACATGATTTAGCAGTTGTGAGTGCTTGGGGTGGTCACAAAAATTTTGCAACTACCAGCTTGCATTACACAAAAGTAAGTACTGAATTAATCGAAAAAGAAGCAGGTCATATTCAGAAAGCTCTATTTAATGCTTCGGGTAGACCTTTATATTATGAGTCATTGCCTAAATCATTCTGGGATAATCCAACCGCTCATAAACTTGACCTACCTTCAGACCATATAAATACACCTATTTATGGATATTGTGGATTAGCTTTGGACAAACGCTGTGACAAATTTCGAGCTTGTTATACCTGTGCTTGTTTTGTTGCGACTAATGAAAAGCTAGCTCAGTACAAGAAAGTACGGAATGAATTAAGAGAAAAAGATAAGAACGCTCTAAATAACGGTCATGACGTTTTGGTAGAACAATTCGGAAAACAAGCACAACAATTAGATCAAATCATTGAAGGCTTGGAGGGTGCAACATGAGTAAGGACGATAATATCAGGCAATACAGGATTGATAACCTCAAGCAAGCACAAGCTGCTCGTAAAGAAGATTCCCTAAAAAGGGTTAATGAAGCACTCAACAACTTAAAGAAGAGGCGTGACAAGATTAATTTTCATTCCGTAGCCAGGGAAGCAAATCTTAGTGTATCTTATCTGTATAAGTATCCTGAGATTAAGCAAAGAATCGCAGAAATCAGAAACGAGCAATCATTAATGCCTCATGAGGAGTTTAAGTCTCAACTATCTCCTTCTGGGGTCAAAGTACAAGCTAGGCTTAAAGAACGTATCAAATCCCTAGAGAAAGATAACAAGGAGTTGCGACGGAAAAATGAAGCACTTGCAGGTCAAGTTTACCGCACTCATCAACTTCAAGAACAGGTAGAACGCCAACAAAGGATAATTGAAGACTTAGAAATGTTGTTGAATGAATCCGAATCGCACAACCCAAAATCATCATCTAAAGTCACCCCAATCACTAAAAAGCGTACCAAAAAGTCAAAAAATAGCAGCAGTAAAATTGATTCAGAATTGAAAACTCTAAACATTAGATCCAACTCCACCTTGTCAAAGCTAATAGATAGCAATCCAGAAGAAGTAGTATTAAATGCTATTTCTAGTCTCAAAGAAGCATTATCAAATCAAACAGTTAAGAATAAGACAGGATTTTTAGTTAAGGCAATTGAGAATAACTGGATACCAAATGACGACTATGAGGAGAAGCTAGAAGTGGATTTTTTCAACAAATGGTTCCCGTTAGCTAATTCTCAAGGCTTAGTTTCTGCCTCTACAAAATTGGATGGAGTGTTGCACGTTCTCAATCCAGATGGTGAGTGGATACCTTTTGAGGAAATGATTGCTCAGTATCCATTAGACATATTGAAAAGTATGACTTGAACACTTGAAGCATTTAAAGACGATTATTTCCCTTATCTGTGATTGTTGAAGAATTACGAGAACGTTATGGAAAATAAATTTATGTTGTGTAAACCATTAACAACATATAAAGCCATTTAAGACAATAGTTGTTGTTGTTGTGTATTACATAATGAAC
>CAKZYM010000156.1 GCA_937884685.1 uncultured Calothrix sp. | reverse complement strand
GAATTTTTGATTAAAGAGTTAGGAGTTAGCGGAAAGTTTGGGGTGTCGGTTTCCGGAGCCATTGCGGTCTTGGGGGTTTCCCCCATGAGCAAATGGCGTTCCCCAAAACGCATCCAAGACGGAATTAAGAGTTAGAAATTAGCAAGTAGTAAGTAACAACTCATTACTCACTACTTTTATGATATTTTCCAATGCCCAATGCCCAATGCCCAATTCCCAATTCCCAATTCCCTAAATTTTATTTATCTTTGATAAGGATAATAATACTGCGAATTGTACCCACTATTCGGATAAGTTGTTATGGGCATTGTATTGTTTACACCGTTGGGAACGGGATTCGGTAGGGGAGGTCGATAAGTATTGGTTCGTGTTGATGGATTATTTAGATAAGGAGAGTTGCCACTCGGTGGAAGAACGTTAGTTCCAGGTACCCCTGCTGGCATATTTACTGGTTGGTTAAAGTGCTGATAAGCTGAACGGGATATGGAAGGGATTAAGGTTTCTGCACGGGGGTCATGTCTGGGACGCTCTACCATAACTGCTACAACGTAGCGTTTACCTGTAGGTAGTTCAACTAAACCTACGTCCCCTAACATTGCGCCAATAAATCCGGTTTTATTCGCTATTCTGGCTCCCGTTCCTAAACCTTTTGGCAATAAATGCCGTCTTTCATTGCCAGCCATAATATCAATTATTCGCTGGGACGTAGTTTTTGAAACTAATTGTCCTTTAGTTACCATTCCCATTACTTGCACTAATTCTTTAGCGCTGGTGGTATTCGTTCCTTGAACATCGGGTAGTTTATTGTTGAGTGTTGTAGCTGTTAATCCCCAACTGCGAAATCTTTTATTTAATTCATCCATTCCACCGAGACGAGCAATTAACATATTTGTAGCGGTGTTATCGCTAATTCTCATCATTTTATCGGCGACTTCTAACGTGGTGAATTTGCTTCCTACTGGTTTACTTCGCATATCACCGGAACCACTTGCAATCATGTCTTTGGTCATTGTTAGTGGTTCCTTCGTATCAATCTTTCCTGCTTCTAAATCTTGGAAGAAAGCAACTAGTATGGGTAATTTAATTGTGCTGGCTGATGCAATTGATTTATTGCCGTTTATATCTACATAGTTACCAGTATCTAAGTCTGCTATGAAAATTCCTGGTGTCAAATTTTGGTTAGCAGCTACAAGACTTTGGACAACGGTTTTTAAAGGTATTATTTCTTGATTTAAATAAAATCCTTGATTTTGCGCGGGGTTATTGGCAGGTGTTTGAGATTGAGTTTGTTCGACGTTGGATGAGGAGGCTGCATTATTTTGCGCTGGGTCTAATATTGATAATGCTGTACCTACAATTGCACCAATACCAACTCCGACAATTAATAAGCGCAATATATAAAGCATGGTTCTCGCCATTGGTTTAAGGCGAGTTTTGTTAGATACTTTGACTCTTTTAGTAATTCTTTTATTAGGTTTTTTATTAAATTGTAAAGGTGGTATCTTACCGTTTACAGCAGCTGATTTCATCCCTCTAGATGCTGCTTGAGATGCCTTCTTTTTTCTTAACCAAGTTTCTGCTGGTGCTTCTACTCTTTGTCTCTTGCGGGGCTTTTTGGCGGTGTTAGAAGGATTAATTACTGTACGTGAAACTTTTCCACCTTTTTGGGGTGGACGTTGCTTTCCAACTGCTCTGACTTTTCCATTTACCGGCTTTTGGACTTTACGTACTCGTTGACCGCCCTTTGTGGGTTGTCTTTGTCCAGAAGCTGTATATCTTCTATAACTTGATTCTGACACCGCTACTCCTTCTAACCCACTTACTCTGTAAATACGGCACGAACTCTCAAACCCAAAATCTCGCTTGCGTTGATTTTCTTAAATCGTTCTTTGTAGCATTTTTTGTGTTTAGTTTAAGCCATTATTCCTATTTTTGCGATTAATAGGCACATGATTAATATTCTTTCATTTGTTTTTACTACTTTCCGGATTTCCCCAATGCCCACTGCATCTGTCGTAAGATACCTCTTAGCATAGCGACTTCTTTAGTTTTCAATTGAGCGCGATTATACAATTGTCTAAATTTCTCCATACGACTGTCGGCAGTATGAGGATAAAGATACTCAATCGATAGCAGTAGCGATTCTAACTGGTTGTAGTAACCTTCGACAACCTCTATTGATGCTATCTCCTCATCTATAGAAGCATTTTCAACTGTTGATGGTTGATTTTGTGTTAATTCGTAACAGCTAATTGCTACAGCGGAAGCCAAATTCAAGGATGGGTATCCTGCATCGGTGGGAATACGCATAAATTTTTGAGCGTAGTTTAATTCCTCGTTGCTCAGTCCCCGGTCTTCTCTACCAAAAATCAGTGCTGCTGGTTGTGCATCTGTTTCCAGCAACCAAGGTAATACTTCGCGGGGAGTTTGTAGCACTGCATTGTCTCTGGTTCTAGCTGTTGTAGCAATGGCTCGCTTACACCCGCTCAGTGCTTCGGGTAATGTGGAAACGCATACTGCTGCCTCTAAAATATCTTTTGCATGAACTGACATTCTAGTTGCTTCTTCTCCCAAGTAATCGCACTGAGGATTTACTAATACCAATTGCTCAAGCGCAAAGTTTTTCATCGCTCGTGCTATGGAGCCTACATTTAAAGGTCCTGCTGGTTCTACTAAAATGATTTTTACCCCTGATGGGTTCATGGATTTTTTTCTCCGGAATATAGGGAATAATATAAAACCTTTGTAGAGACGTAACAATGTTATGTCTCCCGATTCAACAAAGCTTATTTTTCAAGCAATCAATAAATAAAATATTTAATTTTTCTACTAATAATTTATTTCAAAATGTCCCCAACAATGGCAAAACTTTATTTTTCAATATTTTAATTAATTCTGGCTGCATGTATTCATAATCATCGGGAATATCTAAACAGACCACTCGCTTCCCTTTCATAAACGATTTAAAATTTTTCGATAATTTATTTTTATGGGAATTTTCCATCACAAAAATGATATCAGCCCATTCAATACTTTCTGTTGATAAAAGATTTTCTGCACCTTTATTCAAGCCAGCAGATTCTACTTCGAGTCCTTCATACTCGGAAAAAATAGCTTCTGCTGTGGGACTGCGTAATTTATTCTGGCTGCATAAAAATAATAATTTCATGGAAGGGAATAGGGGAAGAGGTTAAAGGTTGAAAATAATTTACTGGTATGTAGAACGTAAAATTTTATGCTTCCCAAATGAAACCCTCATGTTTTATGGGTTCGTAGTGAGGGATTTATCCCTCAATGCAAAATTTTAAAATCGGCACGTAGAACTTTTTACCCCTTAGAATTAATGAGACAAACAACTAGTAATGCATAAAAAGAAAAAAACCGGGAATTTCACAAAACCCGGTTTCTCAATAATTCTACAAAAGATTTTGCAATTCTTAATCCTTAATCTAAAAT
>CAKZYM010000155.1 GCA_937884685.1 uncultured Calothrix sp. | reverse complement strand
GAAGCGATAGATGGTAAAAATAAGTTACTATTACCGGGATTTGTAAACGCTCATACTCACTCTTCGGAAATGTGGCAGCGGGGGATAATGTCTATTTATCCTTTAGAGTTATGGTTGGCCGAACTTTACGATTTTGCACCTCTAGATACGGAACAAGTTTATTTAACAGCTTTAGGAACAGCGGTAGAAACTTTGCTTTCAGGTGGTACAACTGTGGTTGACCATTTGGTTTTGATTCCCGGTAAAGAACTTGAAACTATCACCGTAGCAGTTGAAGCTTATCGAAAAGTTGGTATCAGAACAGTTATCGCACCTTTGATTCAAGATGAATCTATTACTCGTGGGATACCTTCGGGTGAGTCGGAAGTAACTCATGAAGATTATTTTCGTTCTACTCAAGCTACATTGGAAATCATGGAATCAGCGATAAAGCAATTTCATAAACCAGAAGATGGAATTTATTTTGCTTTAGCACCGACGGGAATTCAACTTTGCAGCGATAACTTATTTAAAGGATGTATTGAGTTAAGCGATAAATACAATCTTTGTCGTCATTCGCATTTATTAGAAACCAAAGCACAAGAAAAATTAGCTCAAGAAAAGTACGGTTGTACCGCTGTCGAGCATTTAAATAAAATTGGTTATTTAAATCATCGCACTTCTTTAGCTCATTGCGTTCATTTAACAGACAGCGATATCAAAATTCTTGCGGAAACTCAATCTACAGTAGTTCATAATCCCTTGAGTAATTTACGTTTGGGAAGTGGAATAGCACCGATTTTAAAATATCGTCAAGCAGGGGTAAATGTATCTTTTGGTTGTGATGGAGCATCAAGTAATGATTCTCAAGATTTATTAGAAGCGATAAAAATTGGTTCTATATTGCATAATGTCACCGATTTAGATTATCAACACTGGATTACACCCAGAGAATCAATCAAAATGGCATCTTTGGGAGGTGCAAAAGGGTTGAATTTAGGAGAAGAAATTGGTTCTTTAACGGTTGGGAAAAAAGCCGATTTAGTTATGTATGATTTAACTAGTTTATCATTATTACCCCGTACCGACCCAGTAGGATTATTAGTATTAGGAAGACCTACGAATGTAGTAGATAGCGTTTGGGTAAATGGTAAACAAATAGTAGGTAGCGGTACAGTTAAAAATATTGACATTGATAACTTAAAACAAGAACTATTTAAACATAGCGAATGGCAAACCAAACGTAAATCAAAAAGCGTTAAAGAAATTGAAACCCATTATCGTAAGGTGATGGGACTTTGAATGAGTTATCAGTTATCAGTTATCAGTTGTTCATCCGGAGGATGTGGATCATCAGTGATTAAGATAATTTTCTGATTATTTTATTGTATTATGCGGGATGATTTGAGGATTGAGAACAGCATTTTTGAGATTTCATCTGCATCTGCATGAATGCTGTTAAATGCTTTTAAGGAAATGTAATTAGTATCTTTAAGTAGACTCAGCCAATATTTAGTTTCTAAACACTCTTTATAAGCAATAGATATTTTTGCAGAAAAATATGAATTTGAAATAGCACCATTAGCTTCTGCAATATTTGCTCCAATACTAGTTCCGCTTTTTAAAAGTTGCTTAGACAAAATATATTCTTTCTGATTAATAGATAAGTACTTATAAGCATTAACTATGCGAATAGCAAAACTATAAGCCTTATCATAAACCAAACTATTATGAATCATAGATAAAACTCTTTAATTATTAAACTATTTATTAATAACTACTCACTGATAACTGATAACTGTTAACTGTTCACCGGTATTTCAATCACAAATTCCGTTCCTTGACCAATTTCAGAATTAAAACTTAAATTACCACCATGTTTATCTACAATAATTTCACGTGCAATTGATAAACCTAATCCGGTACCTTTACCTACTGGTTTAGTTGTAAATAAATGGTCAAAAATTTTCTGCTGAACATCTTTAGAAATTCCTAAACCGTTGTCAGCTATTTTGATTAATATAGACTTTTCGTCTTCTGTCAAACTGGTAGTAATTTCAATTTGATTTAAATTCTCTTCAATTTCCTCAAAACTTTTATCTATATTAGATTCTTCTAAGCTATCAATAGCGTTAGCTAATAAATTCATAAAAACTTGATTGAGTTGTCCTGAATAACAATTAATTAAAGGCAAATTTCCATAGTTTTTTATCACTTTAATTTCAGGATGTGATTCATTCGCTTTTAAACGATGTCTAAGAATTAAAATAGTACTATCAATACCTTCATGAATATTAGACGATATTTTTTGCTCCGTATCTCCTCTCGCAAATGTACGCAAACTAATACTAATCTTGCGAATACGTTCGGAACCAATTTTTAAAGAATCAAATAGTTTAGGTAAATCATCTCGCAAATATTCTAAATCCATTTCTTCAATTTCTTGGTCAATTTCTGGTTCTGGATTTGGATAATATTTTTGATATAGCTCAATTAATTTGAATAAATCACCTATATATTCTCTTGCCATTTTTAAGTTACCCGCAACAAAGCCAATCGGGTTATTAATTTCGTGTGCAATACCTGCTACTAAATTACCTAGTGCGGACATTTTTTCACTTTGAACTAATTGAAGTTGAGCATCCTGCAAAGTTTCTAAAGTTTGAGTTAATTTAATAGATTGTTCTTCTATAATCGTAAAATCGCGATAAGAACGTAAAGCCGCTATAGTGGTAGTCAATAACTTTTGTCTGGTCAGTTCAACCTTCAGTTTATAGTCATTGATATCATAGTTAATAATTACCGATTCTTCTGGTGCTTCTCCCGGTTGTCCGGTACGTAAAATAATTCTGACTCTTTTATTTTTTAATTCTTCTCGGATATATTGAACTACTTGTAAACCTGCATCATTAGCATCCATAACTACATCAAGCAAGATTAAAGCAGTATCAGGATGTGCATTAATTAATTCCTTCGCTTCTTGACTAGAATAACCAGAAATAAAAGTTAAAGGTTTATTCTCAAAAACCAAGTTCTTTAGAGCTAATTTAGTTACTTGATGTACTGTAGGTTCATCATCCACAATAACTATTTTCCAAGCTTTTTCTAAAGCAGTATTTTCAGTAATATCATCGATTTCTTCTTCCTCGAATACTAAAATATCATCGTCTGTCTCAGCAAAGCTTGATTTGTTTTCAAGTGTCATATATTTTTAATCCTGATTCCAAATTATTAAGTCTATAGTCGTATTTGTATTTCAAGCTTTTTAGTAGTTTTTTAGAAATGATTTTTCATGAATATTTTTTCGCATCACTTTATACTCCAAATTTTCCCTATTCCCTTAATAGTGAAGACTTAAGCTTGTTAAAAATAGATAAATTTACTAGCAGATTACCCTAACCCTACTTCCTGCTCGTTTCTCTCTTCTCCCTACTCTCTCTCAGTAAAGAAAGATAGAGACATTCATCAAAATGCCTCTATATCTAGCTAATATGGGAAATGGTTAATCATCAAAACCTACTTTAGGTAATGCGATTATAAATATTGTTCCCAAATTCACTTCACTTTTAACATCAATTCTGCCTTGAATTTTTTGGGTAACTAGGTTATAGACTATATGCAATCCCAATCCGGTACCACCTTGGTTTCTAGCAGTGGTAAAGAAGGGTTCAAAGATTTTAGTTAAATTTTCTGGGGGGATACCACAACCGTCATCGCTGTATTCGATATTAACTTTATCCTGTTCCTCAGTAATGTGAAAACGTAACTGTCCTTTTTCTCCCGTTTGATAAGCATGGTTTAAAGAATTAATCACTAAATTTGTGACAATTTGCGCTATAGCTCCGGGATAAGTCTCCATTTTGATATTATTTTCACCTTCTACGGTTAAAGATATAGCGGTATTTTTTAATTTAGGTGCAAGACTATTTGAAATTTCCTCGATATATGGTTTGATAGCGAATTCACGTTTT
>CAKZYM010000154.1 GCA_937884685.1 uncultured Calothrix sp. | reverse complement strand
GACGGTAGATATTCATGAAGGTATTGAAAGTACTTTAATGATTTTGCAGCATCGTCTCAAAGGCAAGCATGAACATCATGGAATTGAAGTAATTAAGCAATATGAGAACTTACCCGAAGTTGTTTGCT
The DNA here is from genome assembly GCA_937884685.1 of uncultured Calothrix sp. Classification (GTDB taxonomy): domain Bacteria; phylum Cyanobacteriota; class Cyanobacteriia; order Cyanobacteriales; family Nostocaceae; genus Rivularia. The sequence goes on along the minus strand of CAKZYM010000154.1, from coordinate 4,261 downwards.
TTGCAGGACAGTTGAATCAAGTATTTATGAACCTACTTGCTAATGCTATTGACGCATTAGAAGAAGGATTAATCAAAGGAGACGTGTCTACTCCTCAAATAAAAATTACTACGGAAATATTAAATAATGATTACATTGCGATTCACATAATAGATAACGGTACGGGAATACCTGAAGGAATTCAGCAGAAATTATTCGACCCATTTTTTACTACTAAACCAATTGGAGTCGGAACTGGTTTAGGATTATCAATTAGTTATCAAATTATTGTTGATAGACATGGTGGACAGCTACATTGTTTCAGCAAGTCAGGGGAAGGTACCGAATTTGTAATAGAAATTCCAATTACTCAGCCTGGTAACAGTTGAATAGTATTATAAATGCGTATAGAGATGTGATATCAACATCTATATACGCATACGCATTAACTTAATGCTTTAACTATTAGTTATTATGGTTTTGTCGCACTGACTAATGAGAAGTAAGAATGGGTTGAAGTAATTGAAATATCTTCAAATCCTGCATCTGTTAAAAGCTGGCTGACTTCTTTAGCAGTATATTGCTTACCTTGAGTCCACCAAATCATACACATAGAATATGAAGTTGCTGGTGCTGGTCCATCTTTTGTATCATCCAAAAGCATTTCATGTAGGTAAATGCGACCACCTTTAGGCAATGCTTCAAAACTACTTTTTGCTAAATGCTGGCATTTTTTCCATCCCCAATCATGAAAAATATTACTAAATAAAACAGCATCATAACCACTGGGGAAAGTATCAGTAAAAAAGTTTGCAGAATAAGTATCTATTCGATTTGATAATCCAGCTTTAGAAATATAATCTTGGGCAATTTCGCATACAACTGGTAAATCTAGAATAGTACATTTCATTTGAGGATAACGTTGAGCTAAAGCTACAGATACAGCAGCAGAACCACCTCCTACATCTAGAAGACGTTGCGTTTGTTCAAAGTGACCATGATGTGCTAATCCTAAAGCACCAGGCATTGTCATGCTCTGCATAGCACCTGTAAATAATCTAGCTTTATCAATCTCTACTTCGTGGGCTTCCCAAACATCCTGTTCCTGATAAACGCTTGACCTATCATTTTTTAAACCTTCAAGTAATACAGAATGTGATAGGGGATTATTTGCCATCAGTTTCAGCATTCCACCCCAATAATAAGGACTTTGAGGAAGTAAAAAGTTACTAGATACTTTAGTGAGATTAAATTTACCATTCTGCTGAACCAAGTAGCCCAATGAGGTAATTACTCCTAAAAGAGCTTCAGTTGCACGTTCGCTCAAAGAAAGACTTTCACTAACTTCAGATGCTGTTTTAGGGGATTCTGCTATTAAAGGAAATAAACCTAATTCGTCTGCAACTGTAAGAGTAGGAAAATGAAACATGGACATCCAGGTTTCCCAAAGCAGTCCATCATCGCATGTGGGAACAGCAAACTTTGGTTTTCCATTTGATAGCCAAATATTACAATCGTCTTGTTTTTCCTGCTGCTGTGCAAATGATACTAAATCTGTCATGAAATTGTTTTCCTAAAATTGCTTGTTACCGATGAATAGGTACAGTAAATAAGCTATTAAATATCAACTTAATAATTCTGTACTCAACCACGCAACCTGATAACTGAGCAATATAAAAGCTATATACATTAATACAGCCAAAATCCTGTGTATTAAATAAATTCATTTATAATATGTTTTCTATAAATAAATTTATTTTCCGCCTAAAAATAACAAATATGAAACAGAAATATTTAAACCACTGTTCACAATGATTAAATTTAAAGCATTAAACTTTTTATGACATTCGTAAAAACTCATATATATATATATGTGAAGCTGCGATATACCAGTAAAAATACTTATTCAAAAGCAATACATTAAAATATAGAGATTTAATAAAAATTTATTCTTCACAAAATAATGTTTAAATAAAAATGATATTAATTTGATACTTAATACTTTCTATAAATAGATATTTTTTGGATAAAATTATTAGATATTTATCGAGTTTCGTATATTGTCAAATCGTGACTTAATTTCTAATTCATAAAGGCGTTCAAAAAATTAATCCCTAATAAATAAATAAAAGACTAAAAACCATATTTACACGTAGTTCAGCGAATAATAGATTACCTCATTTGTATTTTTGACAAATTAGATTTTTCTGAGTTTCTACGACTGGCTAAATCAAAATAATAGTTTAAATTATTTCTAGACAAAGAAAAATGACTATTGATTGTAAGTTCAGCTACAATCTTGATGCTATTTGGTTATCAGAGTTGCATTATCCACTTCAATTAGAGGCGATTAAGCCTTAAAAGCTTAACTATGACTGCACTAATAAGTTGATAACAATTAGCATTCACAGGAAGAAATTTCAATGCAGGAAATATTATCCTTAATCGAAGAAAAGAATCGCGAATACGCTCAATTACCTTTTTTCCAGTTTTTAGAAGATAAAACAATAGACCCAAAACAGAGATTGAGTTTTGCTCCGTGCATCGCACATTTTATTATGAGTTTTGGTGACTTAAATAAGTATGTTTTTCGAGAAAAGCAAGCAGTTACCAAAGTAGAACGTATGATTAACGAGCATACTTATGAAGATGACCATCACTGGCCTTGGTTTGTAAATGACCTTGACAAGCTAGGATTCAACTCTCAGACAAGCTTTACTCAGATGTTAAGGTTCTTGTGGAGCGAACAATGTAAAGTTTCCCGACAGCTATCTTATCAATTGTCTGCATATACCTTACAGGCTGAACCGATTATCAAAATTGTTGCAATAGAAGCAATAGAAGCCACAGGAAATGTTTTATTTTCTAGAACATCACAAGTAGCTTCCGAATAAACAGAAATAACCGGTCAGAAATATACAAATTTTGGTGAATTACACTACAACCATGAAAGCGGACAAGCAATGGGTACAGAAGGAGGAGAATATTTCCTAACAACAGTTAAACTCACTGATTCACAGCGTTATCAAGCTTATGAAGTAGTTAACAATGTGTTTAGTATTTTCACAGAATGGACTCATGAGCTTTTAGCTTATGCACAAAAACAAAATTCAGAATTAGAAACATACCAAGAAGAAATTAGAGATTCTTTCGCAGCCTGCGTATAACCATACAGTGAAAGCTAATAGCTAAATTAAATTTATATAGCTATTAGCTTCACTTGTTTCAACTCAGCAATCATGATTAATAATCATTGAAAAAAAATGATAATTCGGACTAATCTAATTTTGTTTGATTACGTCTATTTTTTTGCACTTAAGCTTAATAAAAATATCAACATAGAAAAATGATGCTAGACATATTAGCTTTTATCGAAAGTAAAAAGCAAAATTTTAATGATTTACCTTTGTTTGGATTTATGCAAGACCAGAACTTACACCCTAGAAAAAGATTAAGTTTTGCTCCTTGTATGGCTCATTTTATTATGAGTTTTAGCGACCTGAATAAATACGTTTTTTTAGAAAAGCAACCTCTGAATAAAATTCAATCCATTATCAATCAACATGCTTACGAAGATGAAGAACATTGGTCTTGGTATCTCAATGATATTGAAAGGCTGGAATTAAACTCGAATATCAATTTTACTCAAGGATTAAGATTAGTTTGGAATGAAGAAACTAAAATTACTCGTCAAATAACATATCAAATTGCTGGATATAGCTATCAAGCGATTCCCGAAATTAAATTAATAGTTCTTGAAGCGTTAGAAGCTGTAGGTCACGTTTTTTTTAAGATGTCATCAAAAGTTGCTTCAGAACTACGAGTAATTTCTAATAAGGACTATTATTACTTTGGTGATGCACATCTACAAGTAGAAACCGGACATACAATGCGTACACCGGGAGCAGAGGATTATATAGAAAAAATACAACTCACAGATTCCCAACGTCAACAAGCTTTTGAAATCGTCGAAAAAATATTTCAATTTTTCACGGAGTGGACATATGAGTTATTAGCTTACGCACAAAAGCATGGAGTAGAATCTGTAGAAAATCAAGCAGAAACAAGTTTGATGGCTTGTATTTAGATTCATTTGGACAGTAAAATAAACAAACTTAAAAAAAGACGCTGCATTGCAACGTCTTTTTTTATTGATATTAATTAAATCATTCGAGAATTGTTTAAATCAATCTCTAACTACCTAACTAAGCAGCACTTTTCAAACCATTATGCTTGAGTAAAGGTGCGGTACTTGGTTCGCGACCACGAAAAGATTTGAATA
>CAKZYM010000153.1 GCA_937884685.1 uncultured Calothrix sp. | reverse complement strand
GGTCGTGGTGGTCGTGATGGTCGTGGTGGTCGTGATGGTCGTGGTGGTGGTGGTGATGATGGTGGTGATGATGTTCGTGACTATCTTCCTCAATCAAGGAAGAATATTCATCTTTAGGAGTCAAGTCCACATCCAAAATTAATGGTAAAGCAACCTTACCATAAGAAGTGCGGAGAATTTTTGCACCAGCTTTAGTTTCCTTAATAAAACTTTCTAGCTCTACTAATTTTTCTTCACCAACTAAATCAGTTTTGTTGAGAAGGATAATATCACCATAAGTTATCTGTTTTAAAGCAGCTTCACTTTGGAAATGTTCGCTATTAAAAGTTTCTGCATCAATCAGAGTTAGTATGGAGTCAATACTGGTTAAATCTCTGAGTTCCGTACCTAGAAAAGTTAAAACAATCGGTAATGGGTCAGCTACACCTGTAGTTTCTATGACCATATAGTCAATGCGGTCGTCTCTCTCTAAAACTCGATAAACCGCATCAACTAATCCATCATTGATAGTACAACAAATACAGCCGTTACTCAGTTCCATCATGTCATCGTCTGTAGAAATGAGTAACTGACTATCAATATTAATATCACCAAATTCATTTACAAGTACGGCAACTTTCAAATCCTCTTTGTTTTGAAGAATTTGATTGAGTAATGTAGTTTTACCACTACCTAAAAAACCGGTAATGATAGTAATAGGCATTCCTCGTTTGGGAATATTAGGAATAATATCAGATTTGGGTGCAGTTAGTTGAGTCATGATTTCTCCTGGTATTTGTTACTAAGTTATGACTAAGGTTTGATTTTTGTCAGATTATTTAAACGTGAAATTAATTTTCTATCTTCAAAGCAGTTCCTGTCTAAAACCCCATCCAATTACCTCTCACTCCCTCACTCTTTCACTCCCTCACTCTTTCACTCCCTCACTCTTTCTTTATCGGTGCTGGAATTCGTGCTAATATTCCTTTTCGTAAAACTTCTGGTCGCTCGTTTCGTGGAACTATACCATTAGTGCTAGCACGGTATTTTTCGCACAACTTTAATATATCTGCTGCACTTTCCAATGGTGGTAAATCACCAAACATTAAACTAGTTTTGTTTGGAGCAGTTAGCGCTATAGCACAAGGTCTTTTACAAGCACTTAAACATTCTACTTCTGAAATCAGAAATTCAGATTTTAACAACCATTGTTGATGCAATTCTAGTAAATTACTTAATAAATGTTTACCACCTCTTTCGCCCATATAATCGCGTTGTGTAGGTGAAAAGTAACAGGATTTACAAACAAATAATGTGTGAGAAGCCATATTAGATACAAGTTAATAACAAGTAATAATAAAGATTATTTATTCTGCTGGAGCAAACTAATATCTGTATATTCTATCTCAGGAATAGATTTATGAATTTTGTATTGCTGTACGGGATTAGTCATAATATTAATTACCGTTTCAATTGGTGGACATCCAGGTTCGGTACATTGCAGTTGACTTAACGAAATAGAAATTTCATCATCTACTTGCAAAGCTTGATAAATCCATTGTTTAATTTGCTTGTTTTTCTCATAACTAGCTTTTTGAGATTGTTTCCCCAAAGAAAAACCCATATATTTGATGACCATTATTAATAGCTGAAATTAACTCTAAATAGTTGTATTTAAAGCAATAGCCGATTGCAAATGAGTAACTGTGTCATTGATTGATAGCGCTCCTATATCCCCCGCTTTTCGGGTACGGAGGCTTAAATGTTGGTTTTCCATTTCTCGTTTTCCAACTACAGCAACTACAGGAATCTTTTCTAATTCCGCATTACGAATTTGTTTACCTAATCTTTCTCCACTACCATCAACTTCTACTCTTAATCCTTCTTTATGCAATTCCTTCGCTACGGATTCTGCATATTCTCGTACTTCATCGCTGACTGGTAATAATCTACATTGAATTGGCGCTAACCACAAAGGAAAATCACCAGCATAGTTCTCAATTAAAATTCCAAAAAAACGTTCTATCGAACCAAAAATTGCCCGATGAATCATAATTGGTCGTTTTTTAGTATCGTCGTCAGCAACATATTGCATATCAAACCTTTCAGGTAAATTAAAATCTACCTGAATCGTCGAACATTGCCACAAACGACCAATTGCATCTTGAATTTTTATATCTATTTTTGGTCCATAAAAAGCACCGCCGCCTTCATCTACAATATAGTTCCAACCTTTACTATCTAATGCTTCTTTTAAAGCTACAGTTGCTAACTCCCAAACTTCATCTGTCCCTACTGATTTACTGGGACGAGTAGACAGATTTATTTCGTAATTATTAAAACCAAAATCAGATAAAATCTGCTCGGTAAGATTCAATACTCCTAAAATTTCATCAGCGATTTGATTGGGTAAACAAAAGATATGAGCATCATCTTGAGTAAACCCACGTACCCGCATCAAACCATGTAACGCTCCAGAACGTTCGTAACGATAAACTGTTCCTAACTCCGCCCATCTTAACGGTAATTCTCGATAGGAATGTAGCTTATTTTTATAAGTTAGAACGTGGAAAGGACAATTCATCGGCTTAATTTGATAAGCTTGTTTTTCCACATCCATCGAATCAAACATATTTTCATTATAAAAATCGAAATGACCCGATGTTTTCCATAAATCTAAATTAGCAATATGGGGTGTATATAGTAATTTATAACCAGATTCTATGTGAGATTTGCGCCAATAATCTTCAATTATGTGGCGAATTGTTGCACCTTTTGGATGCCAAAATACTAACCCTCCACCAGCATCTTCTTGAATACTAAATAAATCTAATTGTTGACCTAATTTTCTATGGTCGCGTTTTAATGCTTCCTCTCTTTGTTTTAAAAAAGCCTTTAATTCTTCTGGAGTTTCCCAAGCTGTACCGTAAATACGCTGTAACATCGGCTTGGTTTCATCACCTTGCCAATATGCTCCCGCAACGCTTAATAATGCAAACGCTTTTTTATCAATTTCTCTAGTAAAATTTACGTGGGGTCCCGCACACAAATCCCACCAATAACTATCAACTTGATTCGATTTTGTCTTATTTAAAGTCTCTACAGCAAGCAATGATGATTCTCTATGACCAGCATCAGGACTACCAATAAAATAACGGCTAATTATTTCTTGCTCGGGAATTCGTTCTAAAATTTCTAGCTTATATGGTTCATTTAAAGCTGCAATTTCTTGTTTAATTTCTTCCCTATCTACTTCCTCGCGAATAATAGGTAAATTTGACTTAATTATTCGCCGCATTTGGGTTTCAATTTAGCTTAC
>CAKZYM010000152.1 GCA_937884685.1 uncultured Calothrix sp. | reverse complement strand
TCTTATTAAACGAACGAGGAAAATACTTTCCTAAATTGCGCTCTATCTTAATTTACCCAACAGCATATTTTACAAAAGAAACTACCGTCAGCGGAAAATATGTAGTTGAAGAAAAGCCGGTTGTTAGATTAGGAGAATCTTGGAGTAAAGACCAATTAATATTATCCTGGCAACATATAAAACAAGATACTCAGAATTGGAATGACGGACAAAATATCATATTACATGAATTTGCTCATCAGTTAGACCAAGAAGAGGGAAAGGTTGAAGGTGTTCCAATTCTAAAAAGTAATTCGGATTATTCTAATTGGTCAAAAGTGATGACACAAGAATATAAACAATTGTGTGACGATGTGGAACAGGGAAGAAAAACCGTAATGTATAGTTATGGAGCAACCCGTCCCGCTGAATTTTTCTCTGTCGCAACCGAAACGTTTTTTGAGAAACCGCAGCAGTTATTCAATAAACATCCAGAACTTTATCAATTATTTCAAAATTATTATCAATTAGACCCAATACAGTGGGATATTAAATAAGGTCAAAGGTTTGAATATAATTAACTTTCTTTTACTTCAGTTTCTGTATTTTCAAATTCGACTCTATCATAAATATCTTCAAGGGTAATCTCAAAATCAATAGACTTCAAAAAAAGAGTTTCATTCGCATCATAATATTCAGAAAAATTCCAGCTATTTTTACCGGTTTTAAAATATTGCTCAACTTGAATTTTATACTGGTCAATTAAAATATATTCTTGGAAAGTTGGAATTGTGCGGTAAGCAGAAAATTTCTCATCCTTATCGTAACTCCTAGTCGATTTTGATAACACCTCAATAATAATTAGCGGATTAATAATTGTATCTTTTCTACCCTCTTGTAATTGCAACTCACCTTGAATTACCATTACATCAGGATAAGTATAAATTCGTTTTTTGGGAATCCAAAGTCTTTGGTCTGTGACGTAAACACGATAGGATTGACGCTTAAGTTCAAAATTAAGCGTACCACCTAAATTAAGAGCAATTTGATTATGATTTGGGGTTCCACCAGCCACGCAAGTAACCTCACCATTAATGAATTCATGGCGCTCTTCTGAGTTTACCTCAAATTCTAGATATTCTTCTGGCGTATAAATTTTCTTCTCTTGTGCTTGTGCAATCATATATTTAACCTTCAAAGCTTTAATACATAGCTTATGGGATAGTGAGATAATAATATTCTAATTATTTTAGCTGGTATACATACTATAAGCAGTTGATTTATCACAAAAAAATAACTTACTCAATTCTCTAAGCTACGAAAAGTCCATAAAATACGCTAATTTCAAAACTACTCTCGCACCAACATTACCATCCCATTCAGCATCACCAACTTCACAAACGTCAAAGCCAATAATTTTTCTACCGCTTTTCACTACTTCCCGAATCAAACAAAAAGCTTGCTCTAATTCCAAACCCCCAGGAACCGGTGTTCCAGTATTTGAACAGAGTTTGGGGTCTAAACCATCCGCATCAAAACTAATATAAACTTGTTCCGGTAAATGATTCACAATTTCCTTACATAAATCAATCCAAGTACTTCCAGAATAAAGTTTTTGTTTGATAATTGGGTCGTAAAAAGCAACTATTCTATTATTAGATTGATTAATCATGTCTACTTCATCCTGACAAATATCTCGCAAACCAACTTGAACTAATTTAGATATTTGTGGAATTTTCATTGCATTGTACATAATCGAAGCATGAGAAAACTCAAATCCTTCATAAGCGTTACGTAAATCCGCATGAGCATCAATATGTAAAATGCCATAATTTGAGTGACTATTTGCTAAAGCTTGTATATAACCCAAAGGTGAAGCATGGTCTCCACCAATGACTGCAACTTTTTTCCCATCGTTAATTGCTTTCTGACATTTATTAAATAGCCATTGATTTACATTTTTACAAGCTTGATTAATTTCCGTCAGTAATAATGTTAAATTGGGTTCATCTGTTAATGCTTTACCTTGTTCTAATCTTTCAATAATTGTTGCTGCTTGCTGTCGATAATATTTATTTTTATCTAAAATATCTTGAGGAATTTCCATCATAAAAATTCCCTGCTTCCATCCATCGGGATTATCAAAATCAAACAAATCTAACTGTGGTGAAGCTTCAATAATTCTTTGAGGTGCGTTAGCTGTACCAGCACCGTAGGAAACCGTTACTTCCCAAGGTACGGGAACAATAATTAAATTTGCAGAATTATAATTAAAAGGTAAACCAAAGATATTACCGTTGATTTGTCCGACATCGCTAGGATTATAATTTTGGACTGGTTTATTCATAATACTTAATAAAATACTGATACCATTATTAAATATAAACTATTAGTATTTTCAATAATGAATTTCCCTGTATCAATTAAAGGCGTGTTAATTATAGATGGTAGAGCGCTATTACTCAAAAATGAACGTAATGAGTGGGATTTACCCGGTGGAAGAATTGAGTTAGGAGAAACACCTGAAAATTGTTTAATCCGTGAGTTTCAAGAAGAAGCATCTGTGAATGTTGAAATTGAAGGAATTATTGAAAGCTATCTATTTGAAGTTATTCCTGAAAAACACGTTTTTATAGTTACTTATGGTTGTGAGTTGAGAGGTTATTTTTCACCTAAAGTAAGTCACGAGCATCAAGAAATAGGTTTACATTCAATTGATGATTTACAAAATATAAATATTCCAGTTGGTTACGCACGCTCTATTTTAAATTGGAAAAAAATCAGGAAAATATAAAAAATTAAATACATTAGGATATTTTTATTATCAGCACTATTTTTCGGCGTTTGGATGGGAATTATTTATTCTTTTCAATCAGGTAATTCTTATACTAGTTCTATATATAGTTTATCTGGTGGTATTGTTTTCGGATTATTCAATGCGGGATTTAGTTATTTCTCAGAACAAAGATTAGGAAGGAAAGGAATTGATACAACTAATACTAGTCCTCGTCAGTCCCGTAAAATCAGCGTTTATGGAACGGTTAGTGAAGCCATTGCAGTTTCAGAAAAAGCAATTATTACTCTAAATAGGTCAGTAATAAAAAACAAAGATTTAACGGCAGGAACTATCAAAGCTAAAACAAGAATGACATGGAAAAGTTTTGGGGAAGTTATCAGAATATCTGCTAAAAGTTTAGGGGATAGTCAAACGTTGATTGAAATCAAAAATTCGCCATTTATTCCAATAAATCTTATCGATTATGGTAAAGGCTTGTAGAATGTAGAGACGATTGTTAGCTATATGAAATCAGAGTTGAATTGTATAGCATTAGTTAATTAA
>CAKZYM010000151.1 GCA_937884685.1 uncultured Calothrix sp. | reverse complement strand
TTCTCTTTCTTTTGCCCGGCTCTCTCCCCCCCCCCCCCCCCCCCACCTCGTGCGCTGGCCCCTCACCCCCCCATTCTTGGTTTTTTAATACGGAAATTAATTGGAATGACTATAGTAGGGACTTAAGTGCTTTAAAGAGATAAATCGCTTACTACAAACCATTAAGAAAGACCGTTACTTATGATAGTCAATCTAATTCAGTTCAAATGAACCAACAAATAACAACTAACCACTAACCATTAGCTATTAACAATTCAACGTGCTTGTAAAACAACTAATGTCATATCATCGTTGTTTTGCCTATCTGCACCGATAAATTGCTTGACTGTATTAAATAAACAATCAAGTATTTCTTGTGGCTCTTTGTAATGCTTGCAAGCGCTACTAAAAGCAAGAATTAGGCTTTCTTCATCGAAACGCTCGCCGGAAGCGGAAGCAGCATCTGTTAAGCCATCAGTATAATAAATAATGACATCACCTACTTCTAAGTATATATGACCATTTTCATACTGGCTGTTAGCTTCTAAACCGATAAGCATTCCATTGGTATCCAATCGGCTAACGGTTTTTGTTGCAGCATGCCACCACAAAGGGGGATTATGTGCGGCATTACTATAAGATAAAATTCGTTTTTGCGGGTCGTATTCCGAATAAAATAAGGTAATAAAGCGGCTGGAATTGTCCAAATCTGCATACATTACTCGATTCAAGTTTTGCAGAATTCGGGCTGGAGAATTAAGGTGTAATACCTCACCTCGTAACATTCCTCGCATCATGGTCATAATCAAACCCGCAGGTACCCCTTTACCCATTACATCGCCAATAACCATAGCCCAGCGATTAGCTTCGGTATCATCGCTATCTTTACCTTTAATCGTCAGGTTATGATTTGTGGGGATAAAGTCATAGTAGTCCCCCCCTACCTGATTTGCTGGCTTACAGCGAGCTGCTAGAGCTACACCGGGAATATTTGGGCATTGACGGGGCAAAAGTCGCCGCTGGATTTCTGCACCAATTTCTAATTCTTGGTCGAGACGTTCTTTTTTACGTAACTCTACTCCTAGCTCATCATTTTCAATTGCAACTGCTGTTTGGTCGGCGACCAAACGTACTAGCTTTTGTCTGGTTTCCGTCCAGGTATACTCGGGGTCTTTACTTAAAACGTAAAGCCATCCACGTTCCTTATGTTTAACCAGAATTGCAGTACCAAAAGCTTGCATATCCGGGCCTAAACAACGATGCATTTGAGCATCCAACATACCTGTAGTAGTTGCTAGCGGTGTAGCATTTGTAGGTAAAGAAATTTGACTGCTAGCAGCTTCTAATGCTTTACGTATACTTTTGCGCTGACGGCTGTCTTGCCAATGTAGCTGTTCTAACCGAACTTGACCGTTCGGTTTGTAGAGAAACAAAGCGCTACCATCGGCATCCGTTACCCGAGTTGCCATCAGCGGTATTAGTTCCAAAAACTGATTTAAATTATTGAAACTCCGCAGAGCAAATCCTAAAGATGAAAGCAAATCTTGGATTTTATTCTGCTCCCGATGCAGCCGTGCCACAAGCTCTTTGAGTGCCACGACTGGAGTGACATCTGTTGGGGCACTGCTATTACTATCAGCTGGTTGGGAAGGCAGTTGGGACACAGGCGATTATATTATATTGCTCTTTTAAATTTGACTAAATCCAGGTAATTGATAAATCAAACAAAATCAAAGTATTGCTAAACCATATTGAGATAAGGTTTACAAGTTTAGCAAGAGTAGAAAGACAATTAGAGTAAATTTTATAACTATTTTGTTGTCTGATTTGTTTTGTTAATTTGTATAGATTTCTTCCTTGCAAGGATTTGGGGTTTAACACCAATTTGTCTTTGGGTCGGAATATTTCTATCTCCTGGCCAAGTTTTTAATCTTTTCATAACTTTGTTACCAAATCATATACCTTGGGACATAAAAAATATACATCTTAACGTATAGAAGAATAAGTAGTTTTTTTCTCAGTAATTTAGGTATATATCATACGGGGTGATAGCCTTTGTGGGTGAGACACTCACAGTTGACAGTTATAAATACCCTTTGTTAAATCCATTAATTAGGATGTTATTAGGAATGTGACAAAAAATAACAAATTTGCTTGTCAAATCTAGGGGAAGTATACCGCAAGACCTTTAAATTAAGACTGACTATAGATATTTTTTTGAATCATTATGTTTTTAACTTGTATTTCCTCTCTAGAATATGTTCGCTCGTAGCTATAGCCAACAAGCAATTGTTTCAAAAGTGCAAAATTTTCTTATAGGTAAGACCGTATAAATAATTTAGTCCTTACCTGTGAGGGAAGATAACATATAAGTGGCATAATTCCCAATTTGGAGGAGGAATATGTATAACGCTTTTCAGTCGAATGTAATATGAGGGAAGTTTGCAAAAAGAACACTTGTAAGTCAGCTTTATCCTATAAGAGTATATTCGGCTAATAGTTTAGCTGATAATGGGTTTAATTAATTTTTATTGGTTGCTCTTACAGCCCGTGGGTGCTGGAAAACCCTTGCATAAAAGCAGAATTTCTATTCACACAGCCCAAATAAGACCTATAAAAACTAATGGGACAAACCACTCATAGTCTTTTTCATTTTTCATGACCGATTGTAGAGACATAAAAATTTACGTCTCCCAACGGTTGTAGGAAAAACTAACCATTTTTGCATTAGTGCAACAAAGTACTAACTTTGAAAACGTTATAAGCTAAGACGTATAGTTTACAGTCCGTCTTGCTTCATTTTCATAAACATAACTAGGGAGTTTCCTTCCTTTGATAAAGGTGGTAGATGATTAATCTATGGGGTCGATTAACAATAGTAATTAGTTATATTTAACTATTTACCTACTCAACCACTAAGCAACGCTTCCACAAATTCGTAGCTAGAAAAAGGACGTAAATCTTCCATACCTTCACCAGCACCGATAAAGCGAATCGGTAAACCTAATTGTTGTACTACCGCAAGAGCAACTCCTCCTTTAGCAGTTCCATCTAACTTGGTTAAAACGACACCACTAAGTTCGGCAGCTTGAGAAAAAACCTCCGCTTGTCGCAATCCATTTTGACCTAATGTTGCGTCTAGAACCAACAGTGATTCTACTTTGGCATCGGGAGCTTTCTTGTTAATAATTCGGCGGATTTTACTTAATTCTTCCATTAAGTTTTTCTTGTTCTGCAATCTACCTGCGGTATCTACTAGTAATAATTCAGTTTCTCGCGACTGAGCGGCAGCAATTGCATCAAATACAACTGCTGCTGGGTCTGTATTTTTCCCTGGATTTGCAATTACTTCAACCCCGCTTCTTTCTCCCCAAACCTTAACCTGTTGTACTGCTGCGGCTCGGAAAGTATCTGCGGCTCCAATCAAACATTTATAACCAGATTTATTCGCCAAATGAGCAATTTTACCGATAGTGGTAGTTTTACCCGCACCGTTGACCCCAGTCATCAACCAGATATTAAAACTTTCTTTATCTGGAGTAAAAGCAGCAGTTTCCGGAGATTCTTGCAGCGGTTTATCTAAAATATCCCGAAGAATTTTTTTCAAATAAGCAATACCTTCTTCTGGTGGTAAAGCTTCTTCCCGCAGTTTTTCCTGCAAACAGTTAATAATATAATCTGTGGCTTCTATACCAACATCAGCTTGCAGTAACAAAGCCTCAATTTCATCTACAGCATCAGCATTCAGCGGTCCCTTACCGACAATTGCTTTAAGCTGATTTACGACATTACGACGAGTTTTATCTAAACCTTGTCGTAACTTTTTCAGCCAGTTAATTTCTTCAATCGAAACATCTTCGGCACGTCTACCTTGTGCTGCTAGGACTTCCGTAGACCATAAAAACCCTTCATCAAAGGCTATTTCGGGAATTTCTTCAACTGGTTGTTCGGTTGTTTCTTCGCTGCTGTCCTCGGATACAGTGGGTAGCTGTTCTACTTGAGAAGTTTCAGTTACTTCTATTGCACTAGCCACAAGTCTTTCTTGCTTAGCTTCTCGTTCTGCTTTTGCTCTTTCCAAGAAAGATAAATTAGCGGGTGCTGCTGGCTCGGATACATCTTCTGTATCAACTTCAGATATTACATCTTGGTCTGTAACTTCTGCATTTGCTGTCTGTACCTCAGATACATTGGTCGCAGTGGATTCTTCTGTTTGTGTTTCAATATTGTCTTCAACAATTTCTTGTGATTGAGAAACGACTTCTGTTTCTGCTTCGGGAGATTCAGTAACTTCTGTTGATTGAGAAACAACTTCTGTTTGTTCTTGAGGAGATTCAACAACTTCTTGTGATTGAGAAACAACTTCTGTTTCTGCTTGAGGAGATTCAACAACTTCTTCTGAAACAGTTTCTTCATCTTCAGTACTTGTTTCAGATGCAGGTTGCTCAGTTGTTTGTTGCTTATCTTGAATATTCTTGTAAGCAGCTTTAGCAAAAGCCAGCAAATCTTCAGTTTGGGCTGGTGGAGATTCCGGTTCTGGGGGTTCTTCAGTTGATTCTGTACTTACTTGTTGTTCAACTTTTTCTTGCTCCTGCTTCTGTTCGGAAGAAGTATCGGAAGACTTTTTGTTTTGACGACGAAACCAATTGAAAACCATTGCAGCAAATATTTTTAGTTTTTAAATAATTATGAATAATGAATTATCAGAGCAGGGGGAGAAAGAGGGGGGAAGAGGAGCAAGAGTAGTTAGAAATCAAATTATGAACTTTTCCTCTAGCTCTTAACTTTTAACTCTTACTGTATGTCCTTCGGATACGCTATCTCCTCCGGAGACGATTCGCTAACGCTAACGCTGTTCACTGATAAGTGTTCGCTGGAAACTTTTTCTTGCTCAATGACTCTACGTAAAACACCATTAATAAATCTATGCCCATCTTCTCCACTGTAGCGTTTAGCGAGTTCTACAGCTTCATTGATTGCTATCCTAGAAGGCATTTCATAGAATTCCATTTCGGCTACAGCAATACGGAGAATGTCTCGGTCAATCTGAGCAAGTCGTTTTACTTGCCAATCTACTAGAGCAGCAGATATTTTTTCATCTATAAATTGACGTTCTTTTGTAATTTTTTTGACTAGTCTAACTGTATGTTCTCGCAGTTCTTTATCTTGATTTGCTAACTGAATCAACTCCGGGAAATCGAGGGTAGCACCTAATTTATTAATTGCTATTCGAGTAAATTCAATAGCCTCTTTAAGCATTGTTCTGGAAGTATTTAAATCCGCAGCACGAGTTTCGCTAGTTAAAAGTCGTTCGTTACTACTTTTGAGGTCGTCTTTAGCATTTTCTAAACTATCTTGTACCTCCGCTCTAAGAGTTCGTACTGCTCCAAGGACTAATTTAGGAAGCTGGTCTTCTGTTAAGGTTTTGGGATTTACAGGTAACTGAGAAAGACTTAACAATACCAGTTCGCGAGCAATTTGTTGGGGTTTACGGTCTTGCATAGCAGTATTAATATAATTCGGGTAAGTGACAGATATTCCCTCACCGCAGTTGACAGTTGATTTTGACGCGAAACTAATTGGCTATTCGCGTCAAAGAGGATTAACTTCTTATAAAATTAATCGGTACTGCTCAAAATACCATGCGACTGGGTACCGCGAAGTGGCAATAAGGATTAACCTTCTTCAACAGGAATTACTTGCCGTTTCTTTTCTCGCGCTTCTATTTTACGTTCTTTGGGTATTTCCAGAGGAGGTAAAGCAGCATTGGGAGAAACAATACCGCCGGATATTAAGATTTTGAAGGCTTCTTCTATGGACATTGAGAGGTTAACCACATCTTTTTCCGGAACTACTGCATACCACCCTGTAGTGGGATTGGGAGTAGTGGGAATAAAAACGCTTAGCATGGTTTCTGACATTTGGGCTTGGATATCGCTGCTAACGTTACCCGTAACAAAACCAATTGCCCACATTCCCTGTCGCGGATACTCTACTAAAATAACGCGGCGAAATTTACTGTTAGTATCTTTTAATAGCGTTTCTAAAAGCTGCTTAAGGGTTTTATAAATCTGTCCCGCTAACGGAATTGCTTGTAAAAATCGCTCCCCAAAATCAAGCAGCCATTTACCCGCAATATTGCGAGCCATTAATCCAATTAAAAGAATACTTAATAGTGGTACCGTAAACCCCACTACAAAGTTTAATATATTAATTAAGAAGGGGTTTAACCCCTCAAAAGGATTAAGTTGCTTGGGTATCTGAGTAAGAAAATCGATTACCCAAATAGCAATAGTTACAGTTAACCAAATAGTGGTTGCTAAAGGAATTATTACCAGCAAACCAGCAATCAGGTCATTTTTTAAGTCTTGCTTCCAGCGTTCGTAACCCAAGCCCTTATTCTCCTTAATACGGCTAGTGGAATTCCGATTATTGACATTCATACCAGCTTCTAAAGTCTAATTGCTTTGAATATTTGCTTTTTCAAGCTGCACGCCCGTTTTTCGTCACTTTAATGTTGCCTGCATTATTAATACAAGAATATCGGCAATGAATCATGGACTTGATAATTATATTGCCTCTCTACCCCATAAATTTATTGCCATTCCCTTTAATGAGAGAATATTAATTAAAGCTTCCTTTACATATCTTTTTCACAGCACACCATTACAGCTTTTGAGGCAAAAGGCTGAAAACCCATTACTTGGGCTGCATTACAACTAATTATCTATTAAGCTAACTAGCTTTCACGTTCAGAGGTTACGACTAAAAAACATACCCGATAAAGCTGCACCAATCTAAAAGCTGCAACTGATACACAATATGTTTTCTGTCCTGTTAAGCGATTAGCTTAGTCCATACACCTAAATTTGATTTTTAAGACCTGTAAAGGATTGTTACAAATCTTTCAGGATATTACTAATACTACCGCGCCCAACTTTAGCACTGCTTACAAATGATAGGCAGGCAAAAGGCTGTCCGCGCTAGTTTTCACCGCTAACAACTCCCCGATGAACACTGTTAACTATTATAAAAAAAATAGTTGAATATATTAATTTATATTAAATGTAACATTTAAATTTGAAACGGGGGAGACAGTGAACAGTGAACAGTTATCAGTGACTGATTCGCTAGAGGGGGTAGAGAGGGTAGAAAAATAATTATTCGGTAGGGAACAAGATGCTCTCACTACTAATAAATTTGTAATTCCTATAATTCTTTTAAGAGGATGTAATGATGCGCTATAAATTATACTCGAAACTTTTAAGATCCCCCTAAATCCCTCTTAAAAAGGGGGACTCTAACCCCCCTTTTC
>CAKZYM010000150.1 GCA_937884685.1 uncultured Calothrix sp. | reverse complement strand
ATGTTTCTACCGAACAATTCACTAATGATGTAATTAGCGCTATTCGTAATGACAGCAGACAAAGTCTTCAAGAACACTACAGAGCGGCTGATGTACTTCTGGTAGATGACATACAGTTTATTGAAGGCAAAGAATCTACTCAAGAAGAATTTTTTCATACCTTTAATACCTTGTATCAAGCAGGAAAACAAGTTGTTATCGCATCAGACCGTCCCCCAAATCAAATTCCTAGGTTGCAAGAAAGATTATCTTCCCGCTTCTCAATGGGACTAATAGCCGATATTCAAGCACCAGATTTAGAAACTAGAATGGCTATTCTGCAAAAAAAAGCCGAATACGAGAATCTAAATTTGCCCAAAGATGTTATAGAGTACATAGCGTCTAACTATACTTCTAACATCCGGGAATTAGAGGGTGCCTTAATTCGAGCAATGGCTTATATTTCCATTTGGGGTTTACCGATGACTGTGGAAAACATAGGTTCGGTTTTAGAACCGCAAAGCGAAAAGGTGGAAGCAACTCCAGTAGCAATTTTAAGCATAGTAGCCGATACCTTTAATGTTTCAATTGAAGACCTTAAAAGTAATTCACGACGACGAGAAATTAGTTGGGCTAGACAAATCGGGATGTATTTGATGCGAAAACATACTGATTTAAGTTTACCCAGAATAGGTGAAGAATTTGGTGGTAAAGACCACACCACAGTCATTTACAGTTGTGATAAAATCGCTCAACTTAGAGAAACCGACCACAGCTTAGGACAAACCCTACGTCAGCTTGGTGACCGCATCGGCATAAATAATTTTAATTGAAAAATCCAGAATCGACTGTTGCAACCTAAGAAATTATTTTGAGCCATTTGATTAAAAGACAATGCTTTTCATTATTTGAAAGCATTTTGCAAGTTAAGGCATGTATAAAAAGTAATTAAAACAAAATAATTTTGTGGAAAACTTCCTGCAAAACTGTGGAAAACTTGATCCAATTAAACAAAGCTGTGGAAAACTTATTGTTTTTTCCACAGCTTTTTCCACAATTACTCGTTCATACAAACGTTTTTGAGACAGCCGATGAAAAGTTTTCCACAATTTACTCAAATTAATCTCTTAAAATTACGATAAACTTTTCCTATTTATAACTGTACGGTTTCGGGCTTAACACCGCGAATTTTAATAAATAATTTTCTTCGATATCTTAAATTACAAAAATATAGCAAAATTAGATCCAAAACTTTTGATTCTGAATAAATGCTGAATAAAAATGATTTATGTTTCCAAAATTAAAAATATTGTTCTGATGTTCTTGAATATTGAGAAACTTTACAAGATGTTAGTTTAATCCAATACTGCTCGGTTAAGGAATCCAATAAATTTTTTAGATCCCCCAAACCCCCTTAAAAAAGGTGGCTTTTATTCCCTTCTTGATAAGGAGGGCTAGGGAGGATCTGCTCTTAACCGAGCAGTATTGCAGTTTAATGATACTTATCTACTAGAAAGCAGCATCTTAACCAATTATGAAACTAGTTTGCAGCCAAAGCGATTTAAACACTCACCTTTCACTTACTTCTCGTGCTGTTCCCTCACGTCCAACTCATCCCATACTTGCCAACGTGCTTCTACAAGCAGATGCTGCAAATAGTCAAGTAAGTTTGACAGCTTTTGATTTAAGCTTGGGAATTCGCACTACATTTAATGCTGAAGTTCTTCAAGGAGGAACAATTACTCTCCCAGCCAAACTACTTAATGATATAGTTTCTCGTTTACCAGAAGGAGAAATAACTCTTGATGATGAAACATTGGAAACAGAAGACCAATCCGTAGGAGAAGGTTTAACGCTTACCCTGACTCCAAAAAGCGGACGGTATGAAGTAAGAGCAATGGGTGCTGAAGAATTTCCCGAACTACCTGTTACCGAAAACGATAAAGCAATTCATCTTCCTGCTAGTGCATTAATTGAAGGTTTGGGAGGTTCTTTATTTGCTACCAGTGCGGATGAAACCAAACAAGTGCTTACGGGAGTACATTTAACGGTTAAACAAGATACTTTAGAATTTGCAGCAACTGATGGACATCGTTTAGCAGTAGTAGAAACCACGAACGAAAATCTAAATGATGATGAGGAACTTGATTCAGTGCAGGTAACGTTACCGAATAAAGCTTTAAGAGAATTAGAAAGGATGTTAGCTCATAGTTCAAAAGAAGATGAACCAGTAGCAATGTATTTTGACGAAGGACAAGTAGTCTTTGAATGGCAAAATCAACGTTTGACTAGCAGAACCTTGGAAGGACAATATCCTGCATATCGTCAGCTTATACCTAATGGATTTGAACGAGAATTAACTTTAGATAGAAAACAGTTGATTAGTGCATTAGAAAGAATAGCTGTATTAGCAGACCAAAAAAATAATATTGCCAAACTTAGCATTGATAGCGAATCTCAAGAAATTACCTTATCAGTAGAAACTCAAGAAATTGGTAGTGGAATGGAATCGATGTCAGCGCAAATAAAAGGAGATGATATTGATATTGCTTTTAATATTAAATATTTGATGGAAGGTTTAAAAGCGTTACCTTCCGCAGAAATTCAAATGCAGTTAAATAATAATTTAGCTCCCGTAATTTTTTCTCCAGTTGGAGGAGTTAAGATGACTTATTTAGCAATGCCAGTGCAATTGAGAAACTAAGATTTAGGATAAGAGTAGGGAGTAGGGAGTAGAGAGTTTAATTATTTTTCTCTTCCTTATATATCCCCTCTCCTTCCTTAACAATTAGTATGCTTAACTGGAATTTCAATCAATAATTCCGTACCTTTACTGGGCAATGATTTACAATTAAAAATTCCATTATGTTTATCAACTATTATCTGATAGCTAATTGATAATCCTAAACCAGTACCTTTTCCCACTGGTTTTGTGGTAAAAAATGGGTCGAACATTCGTTTCATTACTTCTTCAGTCATTCCTAGCCCGTTGTCGGCTATCCGAATCATAATTTTATTGTTATTTTTGCTAACTTCAGTGCTAATCCTAATCTTGGGAGTTGGAGATTGATTATTTTCAGTTTCTAATTCCCAAAAACTATTGCTAACTCCTTCTTCCAACACATCAATTGCATTGCTTATAAGATTCATTAATACCTGATTTAGCTGTCCTACATAACATGTAATTTTAGGTAAGTTGCCGTATTGTTTAATTACTTCAATACCAGGACTATCTGGTTTTGGCTTTAAACGGTGTTGCAAAATCAATAATGTACTCTCAATACCTTCGTGAATATCAACATCTTTTAAATCAGCTTCGTCTAATCGGGAAAAATTGCGTAATGACAACACAATTTCGCGAATCCGCGAAGCTCCCATTTTTACCGAAGAAAGCATTTTTGGTAAATCATCAACCAAAAATTCTAAATCAATTTCTTTTGCTCGCTCGCTAATTTCAGAATTGTCTGCGTTATAATTCTGTTGATAAAGTTTTAAAATACCGAGTAAATCTTCTGCATATTGACGAATATAGTTAATATTGCCATAAATAAAGTTAACTGGGTTATTTATTTCGTGAGCTATTCCTGCTACCAACTGTCCCAGAGAAGACATTTTTTCGCTCTGAATTAACTGGGTTTGAGTGTTTCTTAAATTATTTAAAGTAGTTTTTATTTCTTCAGTTTGTAATCTGCTTTGAGTAAGAAAATCAGCTTGTTGTAAAGCGACAGAAAGTTGAATTGCGACTTGAGTTACAAATTGAATTTCTGAAGTTTTCCAGTTACGAGGTTTGTCGCATTGATGAATACATAATAAACCCCAAAGCTCCTCACCTTTCATTACAGGGGCTATTATATTTGCTTTAACTTGAAATTTTTCTAATATTGCAATATGACAATCCTTTAAACCTGCATTATAAATATCAGTAACTACATTAACCCTTCCATAGGAATATTTAGTAGCGTAATTTTGTCCAAAACAACTATCTTTGATTTTGACTGCTAAAGCTGAAGAAATATCTTTAGCAATATCTTCAGCAATTAACTCACCATAGTTATATTTTGAATCTGGGTCGAAACGATATACACCAACTCGATGAGTATTTAAAATTCGACGCAATTCTTTAGTTGTGGTTTGAAAAATAGTATTCAAATCCAGAGACTTCCGCATCTTAGCAACAAGGTTAAATAATAAACGTTGTTGTTCGCTGGCTTGTTCTAAACTAATTGCTTGCTGTTTTGTTTGAGTGAGCAATTCTGATTGCTTGATTGCTACGCCGAATTGAATAGCAGTTTGGCACAATAGTTTTATCTCTAATGCTTTCCATTGGCGTGGTGCAGAATTTTGATAAACTGCAAGCAAACCCCAAAGTGTTTCTCCTTTAAAAATTGGCGCTACAGCATATGCTTTTGCTTGAAATTGTTCTAAAAGTTCTATATGGCAATCGGCGTAGCCAGCTTCATAAATATCATTTATTACAGTACTTTTATTAAAGCGATACCTTCCACCTTGGGTATCTTCTAAATAAGTATCTTTCCAAATTTTTGTAGCATCTGAATTTACTAGTTTTACCCAGCCTTCATTAACAAACTCAGCAACAAACTCACCACTCCAATCAGAATTAAAACGATATACTGCAACTCTATCAGCTTGTAAAGCTTGACATACTTGTTGAGTTGTAGTTTCAAAAATAATTTCTAAATCTAAAGATGCGCGAATTTTAGAAACTACTTCAAATAAGATTTTTCGTTGTTTAGTCGCTTGTTGTAATGCGTCTGTACGCTGTTTTACTTGACTTTCTAAGTTGTGATTAAAAATTTGTAATTGTTGATGCAGGTCGTATTGATAAATAGCTGTAGAAAATTGTTTAGCTAATTTTTCTGCTAATTCTAGCTCTTCTTGCTTCCACTGACGAGCTTGTGCGGTTTTTGATTCTCGCCATAACTCAAAAGATTTACGTGGATAGTTTTGCCTTTCATCTGAATCGAATTGTCCAGCCCAAAGAGTTTCTGTATCTATTTCTTCTCGAAAAATGCTTAAGTAACCAAGTAACTGTTGATGATATTCGATGGGAATCATCAAGATGCTACGAATTTTTGTCTTTTGAAAAGCAGTTTGTAGATTTCGCAAGCCAGGGATTTGATGAATATCGGAAATTCCCCAGACTTTATAATTACCATATTTATAGTGTTCATCCCATACGCTAAACTGCTCCATTAAGGTACATTGTGCTGAGTCTGGTATTATCGGTTGTTGACCATGGGTATAAATTTGGATGAAATCACACTCAGATTCCAAAAACTCATTTAAACCTTTATCAGAAACTTTATTTTTAATACAAAGCCTACCACCGCAACCTTGGAAAGCAGCAACAGTTTGTTCTAAGGCTGCTTGTAGTGGGATATCTTTGAGCGAATGCAGCAAAGTGGCTATATTATTAACAATCGCTTCCTTTTCAGCTTGTTCGCGAGCTTGAGTTAGAAGAATCTTTTGAGTAATGGCTAGTGATAGTTGGTCTACGACTATTTGTAATATTGTTAGTTGTTGCTTTGAAATTGAGTATGTTTCCGAATGATGAGCTACAAGTAATCCCCAAAGTTGCTCTTGATGAAAAATTGGTGCTGTAACAGAAGACTTTACTCCCATCGCTGTTAGATATTCTACATGGCATGAGTCTACATTACGATAAGAGATATCTTCCGAAATAATTTTTCCAGTTTTCTTCTCATACACCGGACTTTGACCGATTTGTCCAGTTTCTACATTAACAATAGAACGTACTCGCGACTTAATAAACAATTCCCGAGCATGATTGGGAATATCATCTGCGGGAAAATTTAGACCTAATAAAGATGGCAATATATTGTTATTAATTGACTCAGCTACAACTTGACCGCTACCATCAGGATGAAATTTATAGATCATTACCCGGTCAGTTTCAAGAAAAAATCTTACTTCTTTTACTATTTCTGAAAAAATTTCTTTTAATTCTGATGCATGAGAAATACAGTTTATAATACGATATGTTAAATTATCCTGGTCGATATTTTCTGGAATTTTTTTTTCCTGAGATAAAGTCATTTTTATAAATTAAATAGCAAATATTTAAATATAAAAACATTGTGAAAGATTATAACTTATAATGTCTTCCGTAAGAATACTGCCTTTTATGATGATAATTTTTTTTAGGGATAAGTCATCTAATTTATAACCTATTTAGATAATAATTGAAATAAAAGATGGGTATTATCCCACCTTCAAAAAATAAAGTTAAGCGTTTACAACTTCTGCAAAACGAATTTTTAAATAATCATCTTCCATCTTTGCTCCGGATGGTTGCAGTGCTGCTAACGCTTGTGGAAGTACCAAATTCCGGCGATGATTACCGATGGTAATATTCAATTCATCCCCGCTTTTACTTAGATTAACCTGGTCTTTGGGTATGCCAGGTAAATATAATTCTAAGCTATATTGATTCTGGTCTTGGACAACTCGAATAGTATTTTCTTTGTAATAAACTTGAGTTGGGTCTTCGTCTTTATAAAGCGTTTCTTTCAGTCTTTCTAAAGCTTTCAAACCACACATCTCTTCGGAATACAATGGAACTTCTTTTACCGGTAAAGGATGAAAATTCTCATGTAATTCTTGACGATATTGTTCTTGATTATCCTTCCATCGTTTGAAAAATGGGTCTTGTACTTCTTGAGGGATAATTCGATTTGCTATGACTAAATCTGTCGAGACATTATACAAACTTAAATAAGCATGAGCGCGAAGAGATTCTTTAATCACCATCTTCTCAGGGTTTGCAACCAAACGAACTGAGGTTTGAGTATTGTCAGTTAATACCTTTTCTAAAGCTTCAATTTGCTGGTAAAACTCGTAAGGTGCATCCATTACTTCTCTATCTGGTAGAGAAAAACCAGCAATAGGTCTAAAAATCGGCTCCACCAAAGGACGCAATGCTACCGAAATATTTTGAAATGGTTTGTAAAAACGGCGCATATACCAACCGCCAACTTCTGGTAAACTCAATAAGCGCAAAGCCGTACCAGTAGGGGCAGAGTCAATGATTAAAACATCGAATTCCCCATCATCATAATGACGCTTCATTCTTACCAAACCGAAAATTTCATCCATTCCCGGTAGAATAGCCAATTCCTCAGCTTGTATTCCTTCCAATCCCCTAGCTTGTAAAACTTGAGTAATATAGCGCTTTACAGAACCCCAATTCCCTTCAAGCTCTAACAAAGCATCTAATTCTGCACCCCATAAATTTGGTCGAACTTTTTGTGCTTCGTGTCCGAGTTCCATATCAAAACTATCAGCTAAAGAATGGGCCGGGTCTGTACTCAAAACTAACGTTTTATAGCCTAATTCAGCACAACGCAGTCCAGTAGCAGCAGCAACCGAAGTTTTCCCCACACCACCTTTACCAGTCATTAAAATTACGCGCATGAATAATCTCTGTTTCCTGAGAAGCTTTTACATTTGTTTACATATATTCATTATGTACTTTTTGAGGGGAAGAAATGCTGTCTAACTACATCTAATCGCGAACATTTCCAATAATCCACGTGAGAAACTATCAAATTATCAGAATTTACCCCAAGTTCGCTCCATCCCGGAATAGAAATTCGCGGTCTCCAAGGTAAAGGTGTATTCCAATTCAGCGTCCATTCAGTTTTGATAGTGTCTCCTTCCATGCGAATATCATGTAAATCCATCTTGATTTGAACAAACCAAGTTTCAATAAACTTAATCATCAGCTTATAGCGCTCAACCCCATTAAATTCATTCATCGGGTCTTTGAAATAAACATCTTCGGCGTAAATGCTATAAGTTTGATTCTCAGGAAAACGTTGATAATCTTCTTTTAAAATTTCGACAATATTCATAAGTCAGTTATCAGTTATCAGTTATCAGTTATCAATTATCGGTTAGTTGCTAGTGATAACTTAATCAGTGAAATCAATTTAATCCGTGATGATCCAACCCGATGGGTGAGAGTTATTAGTAGCTTAATATTGCAATAATATACTAATAACTTGGGAGCATCCCAATTATGCAAAAAACCCGCAGACTAGAAGTCTGGGGCTAAT
>CAKZYM010000149.1 GCA_937884685.1 uncultured Calothrix sp. | reverse complement strand
TCTCTATCAACCTGAGAAGAACTTGTAGCGCTGATACTATAAACCGAACCAATAGCTTGTTTAAATATATTGAAAAAGGGATTATTTGCGTATTGTTTCGGTACAAAACCATAAACCCACGAGAGCAAAGAACCCATATTCATATAAAAATAGCCGCTATTTGGACTCGGAAGAGATAAGGTTGCTGTATTAAAGTTATAAGCTGAAGATAAAGCTAAATAAGGCTGCGGTACTAAATCTGCAATTGCTCCATATCCTGTAGTTACAATTAAAGTCTTATCGTCTACCCAACTATAAGCAAGTAAACTTTTTGTAGAATCTCCATCAGCATCCCAACTTGTTACCTTTTGATTCTTGATACTCCTTTGTGAAACTTTTATTTCTCCCTTGGATACAGATTTAATATAATCTCCTAACTTATTCAAAGTTGTTTCCGCTGCTATTCGATTGTTGGTTTCAACAGCTAAACCAATTCCCATATCAGAACTAGGTTTCACAGCTTGAAAAAATCCGCCTTTGGTAGGATACAGAAAAAAGGCAAATTCCCCATCCATCCAGCCCATAATATCGCGGTCAAAATCTAGCCCAGTATTAGTAAGGATAAGCTTACGAAACGTTTCAAAAGCATCTTTAAATTCTTTTTGCGAGCTTAATATTTTAGATATAGCTTTCCATCTGTTATTCAGATTTTTTCCGTTAATAGCAGAGTAGGTTGCTGCTGGCATTCGAGATAATATTGTCTGTGTTTTAATATTATTAACCAGACTATTTCCTTTATATTTAGGAGAAGGATAACCGTTTACCTGAAACCTAATTCCTTCTTTTTGAACCATAACGAAAGAACCGAGACTTTGATATTGTTTCAGTTGGTCAGAAGAAAGAATATTATCTAAATCAATAGGAGGTAAACCCAAACTTGGGTCTTTAAGAATTTCATTTGCAAAAGTAATATAGCCAACCGGGTCTTGATACATTGAGAACAGCGGTTTAGCAGTTTCGGGCTGTTTAATTGTTTTTTGAAACTGAGAATTTTGAGCTAAAGTAGCAGCTTTTTGTTGATTGGTATTAATTACCCTTTCAATTGATTGATTGGAATAAGCAACTGCTAAATGTCCTGGTAAAACACCTATAACTAAACTAGTTGGCTTTCTTGATTTTGGTCTTTTTAAACTTGGTCTTTTTAAGTTTGGTTTGTTTAAAATATTATGTTTACCAGCTTTATTTATAGGAGATTCAGGAACCGGAGGTAATGTATTATCTTGCGGAGGTAAACCTGGTTTTGATGATGTACCAGTTTTTGTTTCTAAGATAGTAATTCCTTTATATTGTCTTTGATTTAATCTTCCATTAGCTGTAAGTTTATCTAAAAATATCTGTAAAGCTACTTCGTCTTTTACAGGAATCAAAGAAACAAAATTAGAATCGACAGTAACTTTTGAAGAACCAAGCTTTGGTAAAAATGCAAAAGCGACTTGTTCTCCCAACCAAGGTTTAATATCAGTTGCAAATCCATTCCTAAATTGAGGTGGAATAAAAAATGATAATCCATTCCAAACTGTATTAAATAACTGAAATTTTCCAGCTTTTCTCCAATTTTCTGAAGTAGTATCAACTATTGCGACCAATGGTGCATCTTTTGGTAGAAAATTTGCAAATTGCGTATTTGTCTCAGTGGATTGCAATTTACTCTTTAAACTAGCAGGTATAGGATTCTGAGCTAACGTATTTTGAGATACATTTTGTTGAAAAGTTTGTTGAGAAACATTTGATTGTATTTCGATATTATTTTTAACATCTACCGCTCGCGCAAAACTTGAACAGCAAAGTAAATTTAAAGTAGCTATAGCTCCCACTCTTACTAAACACTTCATTCCACACACCTTATACACGTATATTTTTTCTAACATAAAATAAAAGTAAATCACTTAGTAGTATTATGTAAGATTTTAATAAAGCAGCAATGAAGAAAAATACTTAATAATTAAGCATTCGTAAATCAAAAAATTTATATTCATGAAATAATTATGAAGCGGAAAAGGTAACAGAGAACAGGAAAAAGAAATAATTGTTAACTATTAACTCCCAATCCAAAATCCAAAATCCAAAATCCAAAATCTAATAGAGCGTGATTGTAATTCCCGTTTCAGCCGATTGTCTCGCAGCATCAGCAACTTTGAGAGCGTACAAACTTTGCTCTGGGGTTAGATATAAAGGAGTTCCGTCGAAGAGATAATCTAAAACCATAGATGTATCTTTAGCGAATAAACCGCGACTGCTACCAACTTCTATGGGTGTTGTTTCTTGTGAATTAATCAAAAATCCTTCCTGAGAATTGAAAATCAATCCCCCGTTTTCACCGTGTACTTCAAATTTGCGCTCTTTCTCCCACATCGTCTCACCTTTAGCGTATACAACCTCAGCTAAAAGTCCACTGGTAAAATTCAGTTGAGCTGTGCAAAAACAAGATTGATAGAATTCTACTTCTTTCTCCCAAAATCGATTGTGACAATTAACAGCCATCACCTCACCAAATAAATTTGTTAATCGATGCAATCTTGAAATAGCACCCATTAAAGGGAAACCAAACAAAGCATGACTGTAAGTCCATTTACGAGGGGCTGGATGTTCTGGCTTAATAGTGCTGTAGCGGACGTAAAAAATCTTGCCTAATTTATCTAAGTGCTGCTTTAAAGCTTGATGCAAACCACCTAAAAGTTCAATATGCTCCACATGCAGAAGTTTATTTTTAGACTTTGCTAAATCTATTAATTCAGATGCTTCTGCTAAATCTAAACTCAGAGGATATTCGACAACAACATGCTTATTAGCTTCCAATGCTGCACGCGCTACAGTACCATGTTCGCTATTAACATTACTAACTATCACTAAATCAATATCTTCTTGCTCTATCAACTGCTGGGAAGAACCTAACAGCTTACACTGAAAATCCCGAGCAAAAGCTTGTGCTTTTACAGGTTCATTACCTACAACCGCTACTAAATCGCTTCTTTCATCACTTAAAAGCGTCTGCGCTCTTAATTTCGCCGCATAACCGGTACCAACTAATCCTACACGCACTTTTAGAACCCTCTATAGCCCAAACCGTCAAAGGATTATACATTATCCTCAACAGCTTCAGAAAATAACCTTCTTATCAGCCAATAAAAACAAAAACCTTATATATACCATTAATTTAAGTAATGCTCTTGATAACTGATTTACAAAATAACAAAAATTTTTAGTGATTATAATCTTTTCTTATAGTCTTGCCAAAACTAGCCATAAAGCATAAGTAAAACTTATTTATATGCACTGTCCTAATTTCATTACTAATCGAGTCAAAAAACTCGTAACAAAGTCCGATTTATCTCGTAGTATCAGAATTGAAGCAAATAAAAAAAACGGCTATTCCTTTAGGAGCAGCCGCATGGTTTGCTTTAGGATAACTTATACTGCCGTCTGCAAATTAAAGAGAGGATTTACAAAATGGCAACTTTTAAAGTGACACTCGTCAGCGAAGCCGAAGGTTTAAACCAAACTATCGACTGTGATGACGATACTTATATTTTAGACGCAGCTGAAGAAGCTGGTTTAGACTTGCCTTATTCCTGCCGTGCTGGTGCTTGTTCTACCTGTGCTGGCAAGATTACCGCCGGTTCCGTAGACCAATCCGACCAGTCCTTCTTGGACGATGACCAGATGGAAGGTGGATACGTATTAACTTGCGTCGCTTACCCAACTTCTGACTGTACCATCGAAACCCATAAAGAAGAAGAGCTTTATTAAGACGAAAGACAACTCACAGCATAAATGCAAGAGTTACTTTTGTACTTAAGTACTTCTTGAAAAGCAGCACCGTATCGGGGAATTTTCCCCTTTCAGTAGCTGCTTTTTTATTTTGAAATAGGAAATTGGAAAAGTAACAAGTTGGAAATAAAAAATTGAGCAGCGCAGATAAAAATCAAACAACAAAGATAATTGACTTACTACTCGCTACTTGCTACTTAATACACCTAACTCCTAACTCCTAACTCTTAACTCCTAACTATTAATCTACTTCCCAATCTTCACAGCATCGCTGAGCATTTGAAGCTCTGTACCGGGATAGTAGAATTTAAGGATTCTTGAGTTACTCCAACCTAAATTTGCTAAATTCATAGCGCCGATTTGACTCAAACCAACTCCATGTCCCAATCCACCACCAACAAATTGATATCCCCAAGTTCCGGGTTTTCCCTTATTGAGTGCTTTTAGGTAAAATAAAGTGCTTCTTGGTGCAAAAAAGGCGCTACGAACTTCATCTTTATGTAAATTAAATGTACCAATATCTGTATCTACCGCTAGCTTCAGAATTCTTCCACCTTTACTGCGTTCGACTACTTGAATATCTTTAACAGTTTTGAATTTCGCAAAAGGACTGTTCTTTACTTTCAAGAATTTTTGCAATCCCTTGGTAATATTTTCTAGACTGCTCTCCCTACTCCAACGAAACCATTTTTGGTCGGTTTCGTTAAATCCTTTATTCAAACTCATAAACAATCGAAAATTCTTTTCATCTGCTAAGCTTCGCTGGGATAAATCCCAGACATCCTGTGCAGTATCAATTACTGGTTTCAAGTAAGGACGTTCTTCCCCATTCCATACACTGTCAAAAGAAGCAGTTACACCACCAGTTGTTGAAGAGTAGAGAGCATCTACCAATACGTTCTTATAAGTGAGTACCATACTTCTAGTGGCAGCAATCGCTTTATCAGTTTTTTCCGTTGCTCCCTTGAGTCCGTAATAAACTTGGCAGTGAGTGTCTGCACATAATTGATAATCATCAACTTCAAATCTACGTAAATTCCTCAGAGCGTAGGTACGAGCAATGACTGCTTGGGCTTCCATCGCGGCTTGAGGAGCTTTGGAACCAATTTCATAAGGAACTACTCCGCGCAAGTAGGTTTCTAGCGGTACATTATTCACCAAAGAATAGGTACCGTAAGCATTAGGCTGTAAATTCAATCTTCCAGCGTAAAGACGTTTGGATTTAGATTCCCCGCTTTTATTATTTACTTTAATTAGATTCTTGCTGCTACTAATTTTTAAGTTATTTCGATTGTAACGGTACCCATTTACTACCCAACTTGCTTGGGGCACACGTCGTAAAACTTTACTATCAACATATGCTGTTTTTTTACCAGATTCTTTGACGCTTTTTAATAGTAAACGTCGCAGCAAAGGTGTGTCATAAACCTCTCTTTTTGCCCACACTTGCCAACGTTCTGGCTGTGCAATTTCTACTTCTATACCCTTCTTACGCCACATTTCGGCACTATCTTCGGCGGTTTCAAATGTCCGAAATGTTCCTAAAACCAGCCGCTCGTCAAGCACGGGTTGGCTTAAGGGTAACATAGCCGTCTGTATTTTTACTGGATTCGCAGTTACCAGTGTTTGCAGCTTTTTATCATTCGTAAAAGTCAATTTTAATTTGTCACCTTCCGTGGGTTCGAGTATCAACTCATCATCGGGATTTGACGCAAATCGCTGCACAATCCCAATTTTAAGTTCAACATCAGAAACCTTTGTCGCAGGAACAGATGCTCCCGTAAGTCCTAGTAGACACGAAGTCGTTAATACTGTAAAAGATAAACGCTCTAAGGAAATTTTCATAGAAATTCAAAACTAAGGGTGCCGCAACGCTATAGGAGAATTACTTTAAAAAAGCAGACCCAACTTAATACTATTGTGTGTATAAATTGCCTAATGATACCATTAGCAATTTTTTAATAAATCGTCGAGTTGCAACTTGAAGTCATAATGAGTATGATTAATGACAGAAGATTAGAGCCAGCATAGCTTAAGAAGATTATGAAAGTAGAAGAAATCTCATTAAATCAAATAATAAGACCACTTCCCCGTCAAAACGACCCCAAGAAAGTAGAAGACTTAATGGAGTCCATAGCGGAAATTGGGCAGCAGGAGCCAATAGATTTATTAGAAGTAGATGGAAAATACTACGGTTTTTCCGGGTGTCATCGCTTCGAGGCTTGTCAGCGATTGGGTAAAGAAACAATTAAAGCAAGAGTACGTAAAGCACCTAGAAGTGTTTTGAAGATGCATTTAGCGTAG
>CAKZYM010000148.1 GCA_937884685.1 uncultured Calothrix sp. | reverse complement strand
TAACAGGCTTTTTATAGGAGTAATAATAAAAGATGCATGAAGGAACTAAAAAAAGCTTCTATAACAGGTTTTAATTCCATTGAATTTTGCGAAATATCATTAACCACAATCTCTACTTCTATCTCCGCTAAAATCACCGTAAAACCTGTCATTTGTTCCTTTATCTTCAACACAATAAGGAGGAGTCCAAGTAAGTGCTGTTTCAATATGTCCAAGAGGAATAACTCTCAAACCAAATAAAGCAAATCCCAAGGAAATATTTGACAAAACTATGGTGCGGGAATTTTGTTTTCGTAACTGTTTTAATACATAATCTCCATGCTGACTTCGATAAGGTGTAGACGGGAAAAATAAATCACCAATTTTTGACAAAAGTATCAAGTTTATAAGTATAAAAATAATTCCAAAAAGCGTATTTTGGAATAACATTAAGATAGTAGCTAAGATAACGGGAACAGCACTAGTTAATAAAGCGTAATTGGACTGCTGTTGAGAAAAAATTAATTTATTCCTCTCTAACTTTTTTCTAATCTTTTCTAGTGTGTTTTCAGCAATATCATTATATATATCAACTCGCGCTCTACCATCAAT
Source organism: uncultured Calothrix sp. (assembly GCA_937884685.1). Classification (GTDB taxonomy): domain Bacteria; phylum Cyanobacteriota; class Cyanobacteriia; order Cyanobacteriales; family Nostocaceae; genus Rivularia. The sequence goes on along the minus strand of CAKZYM010000148.1, from coordinate 5,516 downwards.
TTTAGCAACAAGATTTTTTTCTATAGAATGTGAATTTTCACGCTTTATATTGTATGTACTAAATTTTCCTGTTGTTGAATTAAAAGTAATACTTCCTGAATCTATAAGATTGACAATTGCTAAATCGATTGCTCGCTTTTTTCCTCCTGCAAGATAGGCAATTTCGTAATCATCAAATAAGGGTAATTTTTTAGAATAACGAAATGTTCCGTCAAGATTTTTAAATATGACATTTACTAGTAACGTCATAGGGATATACATTAAATACATCACGTTAGGCAATTTTTCACGATTCTCAGGTGAACCCTCAGAATCAAAAGATTGAGAAGAGGAATTACCCGAATTAACTGCGATATCAACATTAATAAATTCCCGATAAGATGGTATTGTTTGAGCGTTAATATGGTTAATTGAAACAGTCAGGGTTAGCAATAAAGCGCTGACAAATAGAAAAAATAGCTGGATAATTTTTATTAATTTCATTCTCGTTTTTAATACTTTTAAAGATTTCAGCCAAATTACACAGGTGATTTATCGCTTTTGTTCAACTACATTTTTACTCTGACTAAAATACTTATCTGGAGAAAAATAGATAATTTACAAAAATATATATGTGTTTTTTTGCTGTTATTAGCGACACAAGACCAACAGTTAAGCTGTAATATCTAAAAATTAAGTATAAAAACATTTACAATGAAAAAAATATGCTTAATTAATACATTTACTTAATTATTTTTTATAAATTAATGATTTTTATAATTGGTATTGAGTGATGCAAATTAATAAAAAAATGTCGTTTAAAAAACTAAATTTTTAACAACTGTATAGCTATTCAAAAATCAAACAGAATTCATACAAAAAAAGTCCACTTATGCGTTAAGGCACAGGCTACGCTAAAGTGGACTATTAAGCCTATATAATATTGCTTATAGAGGTGTTATGGTGAATTTTGTGGGGTAGATTTAACCACCACCAACCCCACCACCACCACCACCACCAAAAGGATAACAAATAGCACATGTAATACATCCAACAAAGAAAAAGCCTAAAATTTGTAGCACTATGTCCGCAATATTCATAATAATTTTTACAAAAGGGTTTGAACCTTGCCGAGAAACGTCAATTGCATTATCAAATACATTCAAAATTCCTTTAGGAAAGGTAATTTGAACTTCTAATTCGGTTTTAGGAGCTAATTCTTTTTGTGCTATGAATTGAATGGTTGTGTCATCTATTTTTTTTACTTCACTCGGTACACCAAAACTTCGATATCCTAAGATTTTTCCTGATAATTTTTCGGGGAAGGTTACGGTCACTCGACTTTTTTGAATTGTAGAGTTTCTTTCTGGAAAAATCGCTTTCCAATAAACTTGTAAATTGTCTCCCGATTGTTGTAATCCTCCAATTACACGATATTTGATAACAAAAGTATGGGTGACCGGTGGATTGAGTGGATGTTTCCAGCTTATCCATAATTGATTATTTTTAATTCCTGTATCCGATGGAATTATTTTATTATTTTCGGAAACATAAACATCAGTTATTTCTTTAACTTTATCAAGAGGTATGTAGCGATAGCGTTCATTTGTGTGGTTGCTGGTAAACGTATATTTTTGTGTTTCGGTGACTAACATATCACCATTATTTTGTACTGCAATATCAACGTTAATAAAATCCCAATAAAATGGTGTTGTTTGAGCGTTGATATGGTTAATCGAAACAGTCAGAGTTAAGAATAGAGCGCTAGCAAATAGAATAAACCGCTGGATTAATTTTGTTAATTTCATGCCAATTTACAATAGTTATTAATTTGCAAGTCAAATCAGATAGGTAATTTTTACTTACCTTAAATAAAGACTCTCTATAATACTTATCTAGGGAAACTTGAAATTTTACGAGAAGATGTGGTTTTTATATTTATTGCTGAAGGGCTAAGAAATATAAAAAATCGTCTTATTATTGTTGTAAGATTCATTTATATTTTGTATTTAGGAGTCAAATTATAGATAGACTACAGAGAGATTTTATGATGTTCATTTTTTATAAAACAATAAATAAATTCTCTAAATATAGGAACTCTTTATAGATATTACTTAGTTATTAATAAATGTAGCAATGGTAAATATTACATTCTAATTGTTGTTTTCTAAATTGTTATTCACTCTATAAAAATGTGGTCAAAAAAAAGCCCACCTTTCAAGTGAGCTTAAAATCTGTAAAGGAATTATTTTTAAGTGAGTATGAATGCTAATCGTAATTAACTTAAGCTGTAATTCTCAAGACAAAAACTTACTCAAATCAAATTCTTCTTCCTGTTTATCTTCCTTAAACCTTTCCGAACTCAACATCAATAAAAGTCTTTCCGTATAGTCCACCGCTCCTCGCAATTCATTTTGCAATATTTCCAATCCACCATTAGCGAATTCTTCAAAAATATGATTGCGCTGAGTATCTAAATCAAGTTCGTTATAAGATAATACTTGGATATCTTCAGTTTCAGTAACAGCTAATAATTTAATTATCCAATCATGTCCCGTCGTAGCGAAATATTCTAATCCAATTGGTGAAGGTTCTCTTTTAGAAATCTCTCCCAAAGGAACACGTTTATTACGTTTTGCACCCAAAGCAGCAGCAAAACCAACCACATCAGCAAAAGTTTGAAAAGGTCCAGTTGCACCATTTCTTGATGTTAAACTTTGAACTAATTCAGCCTTATCTTTTGCAACCCTAATTCTACCAGTTTCAGCCATATTATTATTAGTTGTTAGTTGTTAGTTGTTAGTTGTTAGTTGCTAGTTATCAAAAAATCAGTGAAACCAGCGAAATCCATTTAATCAGTGATAGTCTTTACTCTCTTTCAACTTCAATAATTTCACTATATTCAAATTCATTCGGACTTTGTTTTACCAAAGGATATCTTTCTCCGCTTATTTCAATAAAATCTTGTTCGCAATCTGGTTTGGGAGAATAATAAGTCAATACATATTCTTTACCGACCCGACACGACATTTCGTCTTCAACTTCACCTCTCCATTGAGTCTTTGTGACCAAAACTATTAATTGATTCGCTAGTTGTGGAATGATTTGAGCTATATGCTTTCGATAAATTTCATCTAAACTACCGAATGGTGAATCCATCACAATCGGAAACGTACTACTATCCGCTACCATCAGCATTTTCTTTTGACTCCAATCGCGAACTCTATCAATAATGCTGCTAATAAATGATAAGCTGAGTATCTGGTTTTCTCCAGTGGATGCTGCAACTGGCATTTCTAAACCGGAAGTATTTTCTACTAATGTCAGTTCGTATTTTTCGCTGATTCTAGGAATATAAGGTGTAAAGGAAATTTGGCTAAATATTTCTTGAACTCGTTTTTCTAATTGCAACCTAAATTGCTGTTCTTGCAATACTTTGACTTTGGTTAATCTATTGATAGCGTCTTGAGTAGCACTGATACGACGTTGAGCTAATATTTGTTTTTCTTCGTTTAATTTTTGTTTGGATATTTGTTTATTTAAACCTTCCAAATCTGTTTTTAGATTAATTACCTTCTGCTGATTTGCACCTTGTTCTAAGGTTAACTCAGTAATTTTTTCTTCAATTTTATCCAAACGTTTTTGTAAATTTCTAATTTCTTCACTGGGGTCTTTTCTTAATCTTTCTTCGATGTTATCTAGTTCTACTTCAATTTCCGCTATCGCATTTCTCAAATGACCGATTTGAGCTTGTTCTTTATCGATTGTTTCCCAAAATAACGCTGATTGTTTGTCGATTTCGTCAACTTGAGCGCTCATTCTAATTGCTGTTTCTTCAACTTCGGAAGAACCTGCTTTTTCTAACCAATTTTCTAAATTTAAACGAGCTTGGTTTTCCTCGAATAAACTGGTACCGCAAATACAGCTACTCGAATCTAATAGATTTTGAATAAATTCTCTAGAAATTCCTGTGGTTAACTTTCCTTTTTCTTTCAAATCTTCAATAATTTCGCGAAATTTAGCCGTTATCTCAGATAAAATTACCGTATGACCCCTAGATGAAATCGCTTTTTTAATAGTTTCTCTTGTATGTCGTAAGTTATCTTGATTTGACGCTTTTAACTTCTCTAATTCCTGTCGTCTCTCCTGCAACTTTTTCGCTGCATTCAGTTCCCTCAATCGCTTGCTAGTTTCTTTTTTAAAAGTATTTTGATATTCTAATTCTTTAGTTATTTCTCTCTGACGCTTATTTATTGATTCAATCTCAAGCTCAATTTTTCCCTGCTGCTTCAATAATTTTTTTATTTCCGAATCACCAATCAATCTCAACTCATTTTCTAAACTTTTTTTCGCTTCTTGTAAATGTCGAATCGAACGATTAATTACCTCTACACCCAAAAATATTTTAGTAGCTTCTGCAATTTCTGCTTTTTTATCCGAACGCACTATTTCTTCAATTCTTTCACCATCAAAAAAGAAATATTGATGCAAACTAGCAGGTAGAATCTGACCAATAATATCTTCTGGTAGCTGGGGTGGAAGGTACCATTTTCCTTCATCTCCCGCTACCTGCATATATAATTCTGTTTTTCCAACATCAATACCATTATCGTGTTTGTAAACTCGACATTGACGTTTTACCCTATAACGTTTTGAGTCATGTTCCCATGCTAACTCCACCCAACATTCTACACTCTGACCAATTTTCGCTTCGGCGATCGCCCTTTTATTTACTAATTGGTCAATGGAGGCAAAAGCAGCGCTAAATTTTTCGTATAGTAGCCAGGTAAATGCATTTAACAAACTCGTTTTACCCGCACCATTATTACCATAAATAATAGTAGTATTTTTTAAGTGCGACCCTGCAAGAGCTAATTCACAAGTCTTACCATAAAAAGAGCGAAAATTACAAAGCTTGATAGAAGTCAGCTTCATTTTACTGCTTCCTTAACTATTGCTAAAATATCATCGTTAATATGACCGAAACTTTTTTTATCAAGTCTGCTTTTTTCTAAATCCCATACTCGCTCGATAATTTGCCTTACTTCCGGTGAAGCACTGTTTATTGGTTCTTGTACTTCATCTATATTATTCTGTTCTTTCATAAGAGTTTTTCTATAACAATTTAAGCTATATTCTACCCGTCTAGCCTATAGTCTGTTATCCGTAAACTCACTGTAACGATGTTTGCTCGGATTATGCTTTTAAATTGTGATTCTTAATAGTTAATTGTTTGACAAATGTATGATTTTAAACCGTAAATCACTTTTATTAAACCAATTTTGTGTATAATAAAACGTAAAGTAATTTCAATTATTTTTATTCTAAAAATTTTCACCTATCTCGGAAAAATTATTTTTTTGGAAGCATTTTTCTGGTATAGTTTTTTCTATAAGGTATTTTTTTCATAATGGGAATATTAGTAATTTCCTACAGACACTAGTAATCCGATTATGAAAATAATTTTATTCTATAATTTCATCATCTCATATCACGGTAATTATTATTCCGCTAACGAATAATTTTTTACAAAACTA
>CAKZYM010000147.1 GCA_937884685.1 uncultured Calothrix sp. | reverse complement strand
GGAATTAATGTAATCAAAAATTAGTTAGAAATTAGTCTTCGCATTAAAGAATATAAGCCAATCAATTATTAATTTTATCGCGGGTATTAATCCCGCTTTTTTGTATTGATATAGGAATAATTAATCATCCAGACTTGATATTACATAATCTGATACAATTTTATTAACATAAACTTAAATTTATTAATTAAATTACCTTATTTTATATGACTTCCACGAACAATTCTTTCAAAAGGAAGTTTCCGACTCAAGCAATACCAGCTAAGATATTTCACTGGATTAATATTATTAGTTTGTTTATCATGCTTACAAGCGGATTACAAATTTATAACGCTAATCCGGTTTTTGGTGGACGTAGCGGTTTACATATTCCACCGATATTTACTTTAGGGGGTTGGCTTGCTGGAGGTAGACATTGGCATTTTGCTGCTATGTGGTTATTCTCGCTGAATCTTTTATGGTATGGAATTTACGTCTTGATTAGCCGTAGATGGAAACATCGGTTTGTCAGCAGTAAAGATTTGAAAGCCTTACAGAAAACTAAAAATTCCAAACGTTTGCTTTATGCTTGGCATCGTATCGCATATACAAGCATTATTCCTATATTATTACTGGCATTATTTACTGGAATCGGAATGTATAAACCGGCTCAATTTCCTTGGATAACAAGTATATTTGGAAGTTGGCAAGCATTGCGAATTGTTCATTTTTCCTCAGTCCCACTGGTAGTTTTGTTCGCTACCGTTCACTCTTGGTTGGGAAAGAAAGCAGGAGGTTCGGAACTTACGGAATCTATGTTTTGGTGATAAAGCATTTCGACACATTAATTATAAAGGGTTGGTAGTTAGGGCTACTCTATGTCCTATCGAACATGCTAAAGCTAACGAGAAAACTTTGTTTATATCCCTTGCGAATTCTGAAACCGGATGCGAATCACCCCGCTACTACGAACCTTTTTAAACTTATTCTTAAATATTAAAAATATTAAATTTAATTAAGACAAATGTTTGTTTGTTGAATAAAAGAACTATTGTTTTGAGGTAATTAAAATTACAGATAAATTGATGAGAACAGAAAGAATTGTATTGCAGTTTACCTCAGTTATAATAAGTAGTATTTTATTTAATTTATCCCCAGCTTTATCTCAGAAAAATTCTCTAATAAATTTAAATTTATCCGAGGATAAAAATAATCATCAAATTATAAATACACAGCAATATAATTTTCCTAACATCAATAAAGAAGAAGATTATTCAACTACAGATATAGATAATTTTTCTCAAAAATATAGCCAGCGGAAGATTGATTTCAATAATGTTACTGATGTCAACCAGCTACAAGATATTAGTCCCAACCACTGGGCTTATCAAGCGTTACGCAGCTTAATCGAAAAGTATCGCTGTATAAGCGTTCCAGGAGATAATTTTAATGGCGATAGCACCATAACTCGTTATGAGTTTGCAAGCACATTAAATACCTGTCTAACCAGGATTGAAAGTTTAATTGCAAATTCCCAAGATGATTTAGTTCAGCTAGAAGATTTGACGGTCTTGGATAGACTACAGAGAGAGTTTGTTTCTGAATTACGGGATGTAAGCAATAGAGTAGAAAATTTAGAATCGCAAGTTAATGTAATTGAAAACAATCAGTTTAGCACTACTACAACTTTAAAAGGTACGGTAGACTTTTATTTAATTAGTGCTTTTGGTAATTTGAAAGCAGCAGCACCGGGAGAAAATCAAACGGATAGTTTAGACACAAATTTGAGCTTTTCGTCTCGTGCAGTGATTGACTTTGATACTAGTTTTACGGGTAAAGATTTGTTGAGAACTAGTATACAAGGGGGGAACATTAGTAGCTTTGATAGAGATGCAGTTGGTACCGACATGATTAGCTTAATCGGTGCAACTAACACCGATAACGAAATTGATTTAGCTTCGCTTTATTATCAATCACCTATAGGAAATAATCGCGGTACAGTTGTTATTGCACCGATTGCAGGTTTCCCAACTCGTATTTTTCCTTCACTTAATTCCGTCTCTTCAATTTCCACTTTCGGTAGCGAAAACCCGATTTATGCTTTTGCATTTGGTACCGGTGGGGTAGTCTACTACAAATTTACCGATGAAATAGCGGCTGGTGTAAGCTACTTCACAACTTCCGGTGATGATGTAGATGAGGGATTATTTGGTTCACAATTCAGTTCCTTATCTCAGTTAACCTATACCCCATCGGACAAAATAGCAGTTGCTTTAACTTACGGACGTTATTATGCTCCACAACCGGATTCAAGTATTAACATAACTGGGGGAAAAGGTAGTAGATTTGCACAATTACCTTTTGGAGATTCAGCGACCTCTACGAATGGTTTTGGTTTGCAGTTTACCTATAAATTAAGTAAAAAATTTGTTTTAGGAGGGTGGGGAAGCTATCTTAGTGCTAATGCAGAAACTGAACCAAATCTTAGTAATGTAAATGCTTCTCAAGGTGCTGATGCTGATATTTGGAGTTGGGCTATAACAGCAGCATTACTCGATATCGGTAAATCAGGTAGTCAATTAAATTTCGTATTCGGTATGCCTCCAAAAGTCACTAATAATGATATTTTGGAGCGTGAAGATAAAGATACATCGCTACATTTTGAATTGTCTTATAATTATCCGGTAAATGATAATATTTCTATTACTCCTGGAGTGGTTATGATTACCAACCCAGAACATAACGCCGATAATGATAATATTTGGGTTGGATTGGTAAAGACTACTTTTAAATTTTGAATAGTTAGGAGTTAGGAGTTAGGAGTTAGGAATTAGATTTGTAGGTTGGGTTAACGGAGTGAAACCCAACACTAAGAAGCCATATTATGTTCCTATGTCTAATTTAAATTATTCAGGTCTTAAAACAAGTGTTGATTCAGCCTTTTCATCAATTTTCTCATCTCCCCAAAGCATAGAATGATATTGAACATTTCGCCAAGGTTCAATCATGTCGGTATAGTGATGATTGAATGCATGTCCG
>CAKZYM010000146.1 GCA_937884685.1 uncultured Calothrix sp. | reverse complement strand
CATTTTTATTAAAAAATTATCGCATGACACCGGAAATACATTTGGCTGTGGAACAGGTTTTAAATTGTCCTTATCAAGGAATTGTAAAAAAGCTATATTTGGAAAGCAAAGCAAATGAACTGATTGCATTAACTCTTCAACAAATTATTGATGCTAGTAAATCAAATCAAACTAAAGTATTAGGAAAGGGTGATATTGATAGAATTCACCAAGCGAAAGATATTTTAATCAATCATTTTCATAATCCACCTTCTTTAATAAATTTGGCAAGGTTAGTTGGTTTAAACGATTACAAATTGAAAATAGGATTTCGTCAAGTATTTGGTACTACAGCTTTTGGTTACTTAAGAGAATTGAGAATGCAGCAAGCAAGACAACTTTTAGAAACTGGTTTAAATGTGACTGAGGTTGCAAGAACTGTTGGTTATGCTAGTGAAACTTCTTTTAGTACTGCTTTTAGAAAAAAGTTTGGTGTGACTCCAATTGTTTATAAATCTGGTTATCGTTAATTATTCAAAAATTATTCTAAAAAAATATCAAAAAATCCGTTTGGAATAGGGAAAAATCCGTCCCGAATAGAATTTAATCATGTTTATCTCCTATAGTTAGAGCAATAGAGAATCTTTATCAATTAGAAGAAATTATTGTTACTAATATAAGGAGAACTGGTGAGACGATTAAGTGGATTCGGGACTTCGACAATAGCCAGCTTTATTATTTATCTAGCGTTTGTTCAACCTGTTTGGGCTGAAGCTGGAATCTTCGCACAGTCTCCGACGGTATCGGGTTCGCAAAATTCTTCTCAAGTCGCAGAAATTACGGGAGTCAAGATTAATTCTGTTGATGATGGTATTGAGGTAATTTTAGAAACGACTCAAGGAAAACAGTTGCAGGTTATAAACCGGAGTCAGGGTAATAATTTTATTTCCGATATCAAAAAAGCTCAATTAAAATTGCCTGATGGTGATGCATTTCTTCAAGAAAATCCTGTTCGAGGAATTACGCAGGTAAAAGTTATAAATAAAGACAGTAATACAATTCAATTGGTAGTTGTGGGTGAAACAGCAATACCCAAAGTTGAACTGTTTGATAGCGATAAAGCTTTGATTTTCAGCCTAGCTCCGGTTGAAGCTCAGAAACCAACAGCACAGATTGAAGATGCACCGATTGAACTAATTGTAACGGCAGAAAAATCTGAAGAAAATATTCAGGAAGTACCTATCAGTATCACGGCAATTTCGGAACAACAACTCGAAGATGCTCAAGTTGATTCCATCCAAGATATTGCCAAAAATACTCCTAACTTTTCTTTTGACGGAGTAGCTGGAGGGGGTAACTATTTTTCCTACTACAGTATTCGTGGTTTGGGTAACTCAAACTTTCTCTCAAGAGACGCAGTTGGTTTTTATGTAGATGATGTTCCCTTTGATAATGGTAGTTTTCTCGACCTGAATTTAATTGATTTAGAGCGGGTAGAGATATTACGAGGACCACAAAGTACTCTGTATGGTCGAAATTCTCAGGCTGGGGTTGTCAACATAATCAGTCGTCCACCAACTAATCAACCTGAATTTCGTAGCTCAGCCAGCTATGGGAATTATAACTATCGCAATCTGCAATTATCTCTGAGCGATGCAATTATTCCAGACAAACTTTCTCTGAGGTTAGCAGGTGCATATACTGCAAGAGATGGAATGTTCGAGAACACATTTTTAGATAAATCTGTGGGAGAAGAATCTGGATTTGCAGGACGTGCTCAGTTACTTTGGGAACCTTCTGAAGATTGGAAAATTTCTTTCAATGCTACTGCAAGTGTTGATGATGATGGTAGTCCAGTTCTTGTTCCTCTCAACTCACCAGACCCTTTCAAAATCGACCAAGACTTTAATGGTTTTTATGATGCAAACAACAACACCCAAGCCTTAAAGATTACCTATGATAGTTCAGCAGTTCGTGTAACTTCTGTTACAGCCAGACGCTACTCCTTTCAGGATTCTATATTAGACGCTGATGTTTCTGCGGTTGATTTAGTTCGTCGTAGAGCGCAATTTGATTCAACAGTATGGAGTCAAGAATTACGAATTCAATCACCTCAAAATGCTGATAAATTCCGGTGGTTATTAGGAGGATATTATGAATCAAACCGTTTTAACGCTGGAAAATCAGGTCTGCAATTTAGTTCCTTAGCAGCCCAGCAATTTGGCTTACCAGCAGCGGGATTTGATAATACTACCTACGATACAAACCGAGATACTCGCGCAATATTTGGTCAAGTTGACTATAAACCAATCGAACCACTGACTTTAACAGCAGGTTTGAGATATGAATCTTCTTCTACTAATTTAGATAGACAACGCGTCTATGAAATTGATGGTAGTTCTGTTACAGTTCCTGTAGGTCAAGCATTAAACGATATCGAAGAAAACGATAGTATAGTGTTACCTAGATTTGCTCTGGAATATCGATTTAACCCTAATTTAATGGCTTATAGCAGTGTTAGCAGAGGCTATAAACCTGGTGGTTTGAATCCAACAGCTAATGATAATTCAGTTTTGAGGTATGGAAAAGAAACATCTTGGAATTATGAAATAGGCTTAAAATCATCTTGGTTGGATGACCGTTTGACCGCAAATTTAGCGCTATTTACAACTCAATTAAATGATTATCAGGCAGTTGTAAGTAGTTTTGACAGGTTATCGAGTAGCGTAGTTAACGGTGATGCCAGAATTAATGGTTTGGAGTTCGAGGTTCGAGCAAATCCAATCAAAGGTTTAGACTTAATTGCTGGAATCGGCTATATAGATGCTGAGTTCACTAACTACGTGAATCCTTTTACCAACGAACGCTTTGATGGTAATAAACTTACTTATGCTCCTCAATATACCTATAATTTAGCCGCTCAATACCGCAGCGACGGAGGTTTCTTAACTCGTCTCGAACTTCAAAGAAGCGGGAAAACCTTTTTTGATGACGCAAATCGACTCAAGCAAAATCCCTTTGCTTTAGTAAACGCTCGAATTGGTTATGAAAGAGACAATTACGGTGTTTATTTGTTTGCTAATAACTTATTTGAAACTGAATATCTACTCACAGCATTTACAGCTTTAGGAGTAGACAGAGGTGGTTATGGAAATCCCAGAACCTTTGGTCTTCAAGTCAGAGCAAACTTTTAAACTAAATCATCAAAATAGTAATAGTCTGTCCCATTAATTATGGTTGTTTTTCTTTCACACCCGCTCGGGGTTGCAAACCCCAAGCTAATAGCACAAGTCCTATAAATAGGACTAGGAAAAAACTATCAAAACTGACGGGACAAAGCACTAGTATTCGACCACAAAAGTTATGAGGGGTAAATATCAATTTGATTGAAAATCGAACAATCCTCTAAACCCTCTTTCCTCTGCGTCCTCCGCGCTCTCTGCGGTTTTTTATTTTAAACCCTTGGAAGCCATCAAAATTAATGTGGTGGAATACTAGTATTCAACCACATTAATTTTACGGGGTACTTCTTCAGTCCTATTGATAGGACTTTCGCTATTAGAC
>CAKZYM010000145.1 GCA_937884685.1 uncultured Calothrix sp. | reverse complement strand
TTACCCATTACCAATTACCAATTATAAATATCTTCGGAATCGGAGTTGAGATAAGGACGTTCTAAATCAACTGACTTCCAAGCAAAGTGTTGATAGATAATATTTACTTTTTCTTCTGGGGAATCAATTCCTTTTTCCCAAGCTTCAAATAATGCATTTGAGATAATTTGACAGCGATTTACACCGAAGCTCTGTTTGTTGAGGGGTTTTTCTAAAGGTTGTTCTGCTAAACTTAGTCCTGGTGCTAAATATTTGGTAAATAATGGTGTTTCTGGTTGAAAATATTCTTGATGCTCTGCGTAAATATCTTTAAGCAATCCTTGTATAACTGGATAATATTGTCTTTGAAAATTCAGTATCCCTGAATCATGGCGATCGCAACCTAGGGGATGATGGGGAACTTGAAATGTGAAGGGGATTTCAGCGGTATTTAATTTCTCGGTTAAACTATCCATTAAGGCTATGGCACCTTGATAATTTACGTTAAAAAAGATACTTATACTCTCTAAATCGCTCCAGGTATTTTGTATATCGTTCTGTTGCTGTTTACCTGAGTTACTTACGGCTAAATAGAACCCGTTGTTTAAACGGTTTTTTGGTAGTCGGATAGCAATTAAATCATCTACTCTGCTGGATAATGCGGCTGGTTCTAAATAATTCTCTTCAATGTGTAAGGTCAAACCATTTTTAGTTACAGCCAAACTTCCATCGGGTTCCTGTCGTAAAACTCGCCATTGATTATCTAAATAACCCGTTCCGTGATTGTGTTCGTGTAAGCGGTTATAAAATTTCCAGTCGATTTCAAATACACAATTATTTTCTAAATCTTGATGTAATAAAAGGTTGGGATTAGTAATATTTGCTGCTAATACACTTTGTAAGGAGTTATTGTAATAAATACCGTAAAGAAAGTTTCTGAGCAGTAAGTTTAGATATTTATCTTGCAATACTGTAGAGCTTTTCTCTAGGGTTTCTGCCATTAAAGGTGGCAAGCTGAAAGGCTTATAATCGGGATGGATTATACAAAAATTAGATTCTATTTGAATATTAGTAGCAATATTTAAAAAAGTTTTTTTTAAGGAATTTTGATTAGAAGTTATCATGATTATTTCATGTAGTTTTATAAGTTTTAAATAAATGCAGCCCTTAATACAAATGTCAAAAAAAGAGAAGAAAAGAAAAGTTAACAGCAACCGTTTTACTGGTTACTGTTAACTGTTAATTGATTAATCCTAACTTACTAACATCCCCGCAGACGGGTTTTTTCGTAGAACAAGGGAATTAAATTATTTTCCCTTTCATTAATAGGAACTTTAGCAGATTTTACAAATGGTTTAAGAATTTGTAATTCTGACTTCCCAAAAATGTCTATTACATATTCGGGAGTTCTAGTTAAGATATTTTTGGCGAATTCTAGAGTGATTAAACTCGTGTGATGCAAATTTTGCTGTTTGTTAATTTTATCCTGAATTCGATTGATTAACGCTAAACCGGCAAACTTGATAATCGACCCGATGAAATCTTTACGATACTCTAAAATCATTGGGAAGGCTTTAAGATAAGATTCAGTTAAAGCCAACATTGAGGGTTGGAGAATCTCCAGCGGAATAGCCGCTAATTCCAGAGACTCTTCTAAGTCCAATGTGGAATCTACAACTAAACTTTCCAACCAGATATTTAAGTAACTAGCTAGTAAAGTTCCCAAATCGTAAGCGGGATCTCCCCAAGCACTAGCTTCCCAATCAATCATCTTCACTTCTGGATTATCCAAATTGAAATTGCGAGAATGTACTAAAACGTTCTCTAGTTTCAAATCGTTGTGAGTTAAACAACAGGGGTCAAACGCAGAAGCTAAATCAGCTATTGCAGATTCTAAAAAGTCGTGGCTTTGATAGTGAGAGTAAAACGAAAGCCCCGCACTGCTAACTTTGCCAAAAATAGAGGGTTCTAGAAAATCTATGCCCTGTGCCGGATTAAAATACTGATAGCGAATCTGCCCAGCTGGAGCAGTAGCCATAAAATCGCGGTATTTTTGACGTTTAAAAGTCGCACGGTGCAGTGCTGCTAGAGTACTACCGATGCAATTCGCTAGTTCTGGCGGAAAATATAGGTTATTCCTGTAATAGCTTTGTAAACCTTGGTATTCCTCAAGGTAATCACGCACGAGGATAGAATTATCCTCATCGTAATGTACTAACAGAGTTGATAACGCTTTTATATTGCCGAGAACAGGAAAAGATTCAAGCAATTGGTGAAACAGCCATTCATTAAAGAACTCATGGGGAATACCATTGAATTCTTGGGCTAGTTCTTGTTTGACCAACAGCTTGCGATTTGATGCCAAAGTAACCAGTATATTAATATCTTTGGGGTTACTACTATGTGGCAAATCTGCATCGGCGGTTGCGCCATCTTCTGAGCTACTCAGACCCGCTTCTTGCAGATACTGGATAACGTTTTGAGAAGACAGTGAAAGTTTCATTTATGTGTTACTTCCTTAGATTCCTTTAAAATCAGCTTTTTTTGGTTTTGGCTTTGATTATGACAGCATTCCCCAGCGAAGCCCCTTTTTAGGGAATCTTAAAAATACGATGACTACGCTTTATTAATATCGTATTTTCCTGACAAAAAGCTGCCAAAATGCCAATTTTATCTTTACTATCGCTTTAAATTTGCCTCTGCTTTGGAGGGTGAAATCTTTAATATTATTCTATTTTTACTTACGCGAATATAAATATTTATGCTTTAACCTTTTAATGCCTGTTCTTTTACCTAGATTTCGTTTTTGAACAGCCGTACCATTAACAAACATTAATATAATTATCTATTACAACAGCTAACACTCACAAAGTACAAGAACTTTTCTATCCTTTCCGGAAGATATACAATTATTTTTCTTTACTCGTAGCCTAATAATTACTTAGCCAGAGCATCAACAATCCTCTATAACCGAAAATCTACGCAAAACCATCAATTCTCTCAGATTACCTCTAGCGGAGTATTGACAAATTACATTCCTGCCGTAATATATCTATACAAATTCTCTACAGCGAAAAACCTGAGATTTTAACTTTTTTAATTATAGAAAAGATTCTTAATAAGCAAAATATAAACTCATGGAAAGCCCTTGATTGCCGTGTTCCTTGATTAAAAATAACCGCGATATCTAGAATTATTTGCAATAAGGGATTAGTGAGAGAGTAGAGAGTAGCAAGTATAGGGAAAAGTACGGCTTGCTAATTCTGATTAACTATGATGAGCAACCTTTAGACTACTGCATTGATTCTGTCAAATACCAGGTTCCCACCGATACTGACTGAGATTAACTTTCCCTGCTGAATTGAATTCGATTCCTTCATCTTCCAACAACTGCTTTTGTAAATAATCTCCTCCTTCGCGCAAGTTTGAATAAGAAATTTCACCTTTAGCATTAATTACTCTGTGCCAAGGTATGTCATCTGAAGTGGTATCTACGTGAAACATTGCGTATCCAACCAAACGTGCTTTACCATACAATCCTGCTAAATCCGCTATTTGTCCGTAGGTAGCAACTTTACCAGCAGGTATTTTACGAACGGTTTTATAAATGAGGTCGTATGTGGACATTGTGAAATGCTAACTGTTATTACAAGGAATAGAGAACTCAGAAAAGTTTTTGGTTTTCGAGTTGTAATTATTAGGTAAAATTTCCTTACCGTATTATCAAGACTACATCGAAAGCGATTAGCCAGTAACACCATTAGGTGACAACATCACTACTAATGTCACTAGACCTAAAATAACCATCAATCCTGCTGGCATTAATTTACGTGTTTTAGCGAGTCTAATTGCAAACACAACCATTAAAATACTCGTAATAATCACGGCTAAAGTCAAACCCCAAGCTTGTCCTTGCAGTTGCACAAAAGCAGCAGTTAGCAACAATAAACCGCTAATTGTTCCACTTATTAAAGAAACTTTGCTGCCCGCACTCTTGTAACCGATGATGCCACCGACAATTGATAAAATCCCGTATGAACTCGCGGCTATAATACTTTGCATTGTTAAAACCTGTGTAGATTTGCAGCTATTTTTCTCACCGTAGACGGAAAATTAATAATAATACTCTCTCCTCCTTATTTCCTAACTTTTACTCCTTCTAATCCCCACTTACTACTTGCTACTTGCTACTTGCTACTTGCTACTTGTTACTCCCTACTCCCTCTTTAACCAAATGAATAATCAAGCCATTGAATCGGTTCAATTTCTCCAACGCCAAGCAGCTTCTCTTTTACTTTACCAATCTGTGTTTGCAACGGAAGTAGGTAAAGCATTTCTTAACTTATTGCAGGCCATACGCTACCCTAATTCTGAAGCAAGAGATTGTCTTCAAGCTTATGGCAATTTTTTTAATCTTTTGGCTAGTAAAAATCAAAATTGGGAAGAATATCTGATTTCTCAAATCTTGGTTTCGGAAAATCCTTTTAGCAATCAAGCTTTGGAAGCAAGCTTAACTCCAGCTTTAATCTCAGCCGCTAAACATGATTTACAAGCTTTGCAGAACTTTCATGAATGTAGCGTTGCTTCTCTGAGTGAATGGGTGCAGTCTGCTGCCCATCTACCTATATTACCGGTTGTATGGTATACAGAACGGAAGGAAATTGCAGCTAACTACCAGTTACCGCTGATAGAGAAACTAAGAACCTTGGAAGATTGGACTGATGCTGTGGAAGATTTAGCAGCATTCTATCGGCAATATGGTACTGGTATTTTCGCAGAATATAAAGCTTTTCGCTGGCAGCAAGGTGAGTTTATCGGTATCAGCTACCCGGATAGGGTGAAGTTGAGCGAGTTGGTGGCTTATGAGTCTCCTAAAGAAACTTTAGTTAAAAATACTGAATTTCTATTGTCAGGACAGCTTGCTTTACATGTTTTACTCTACGGTAGTCGCGGTAGCGGTAAATCTTCTTTGGTCAAAGCTTTATTAAACGAATATTCCGAACAAAATTTACGCTTGATAGAAGTTGCAAAATCCGAACTCAAAGAACTTCCACAAATCGTAGAATATTTAAGAAACAAGCCACAAAAATTCATAGTGTTTGTTGATGACCTTTCCTTCGAGGAAGACGACGACGCTTTCAAAGCACTCAAAGTTGTTTTAGAAGGAAGTTTAACAGCAAGACCAACAAACGTTGTAGTCTACGCAACATCAAATCGTCGTCATTTGATTCGCGAGTATTTTGCAGATAGACCCCAACCCAAAGATTCCGATGAAGTTAATTCTTGGGATACAGTTCAGGAAAAGCTTTCATTTAGCGACCGTTTTGGTTTGACTCTGACTTTTGAACCTGCTTCTCAGAAGACTTATTTACAAATCGTTCAGCATTTGGTTAAATTATCTAATATCGATATTAGTACAGAAGAACTAAAATTTCAGGCTTTACAATGGGCAACTCGTCATAATGGACGTTCCGGAAGAACAGCAAGACAATTTGTAGATTTTTTGAGGGCTGAAAAAAACATCGTTCCCAATACAGCAGAATCACAAAATTAAATATAAATAAACAAAAATAATTATTATTCCTAAGTAGATATATTGACTTATTAATTATTTTTTTATACTCATATTGAAGTCGGATAGGTAAAAAACCATTGCATCAGGGTGTTAAAGAAACATATGTGAGGTTTGATACAGCGGCAACATATTTAGATAAATGAACTATGCTAAAAACAAGCAACGTGCAAGACTCTATGGTCAGCAATCGATTTATTATAGGTATAGTTGCCTTCGCGGTGAGCTTCGGATTTACTTTAGTTATCACCTGGTGGAATTTCTATAGTGCCTTTCTTACGGGTATCATAACTATGCTTGCTACCTTTACGGCGACATTTATTGTAGATAAAAAGACGGACAAAAAACGCAGAAATTATGAGTCGCTGGTTGTAGATTCATTTTACAAGCGAATCCAAGAATTAGAAAACGTACAAAAAGGTATAACTTTAGAGGTTCGTCAATTAGAAGCAACCCGTCATACTTTGCATCAAGAATCGAATCAACTTCAATATCAAGTTGGGGAAAACCGAAATCAAAGAGATTCGTTAAATCGGGAATTAAGCACGTTTGCACTTCAGAAAAGACATTTAGAATCGCAGGTTATTAGTTTACGGGATGAAGTTAAAACTTTAGAAAAATCCAAGCAAGAAGTGGAAACTTCTTTTTCTAATATTTCAGCAGAAAAGAAGCGTTTAGAGTTAAATTGTAATGTATCTAAAAATGAGATAACTCAATTACATACAAAAATTGGCGAACTTCTGCAAGAACGAGAAGAATTAGATAGTAATTTAATTTTATTAGATAGGCTCAAGCCTCAATTAGAAGAGAGAGTACACGAGTTAAGGGTACAGGTTGAAGAATTAGAAACCGAGCAGAAAAAGCAACAAGAACTATGTTCTAGTAGAACCTAAAAACAGGAAACATTAAAAGCGGATGTCAAGTTATTAAAAACTCAGAAACAAGAAGAGAAAACCCAGTTAGAAGAATTACAAGCACAAACATCATTGCTTAGGGAAGAAAGAGACTTATTACAAAATCAGGTTTGGGAATTACTACAGCAGTTAGAGAATTTAAATCCTCAGCTACCTGTTACTCAAGCAGAATTGGAAGAAGAAACAGAAGAGTTTCCTTTTGATGACTTAGTGGAATCTATTACCGTTGAACCAGCGGAGAAAACAGAAGTTATCACAATTGAACCAGCGGAGAAAATAGCCAATATATCGGAAGAATTAACTGAGGAGTGGAAGGGATTTCTGCAAAGTTTACCAGACCATGAAATAAAGGTATTAAAAATTATATTAAAGCAAGTAAGAGTAAAATCTTCTATTAAAAAGATTGCTGAACAGAATATCACTATGCCAAATTTATTAATTGATTCCATCAACGGACGCGCTCAGAATGCAGTTGGTGAATTAATTATTTCAACAGATAATGATATTCCCCAAGTGTATGAGGAATATCTAGAAAATATTCAAAAAATTATTGATATTTCAGAAGGAGTGAAAAGCAAAAAAGCTGCTTCTAAGTAGGAAGTAAGAAGTAGCAAGTAGTAAGTAGCAAGTAGAGAATAAGAAAATATCAATAAATAACTTATGTAAATTTGCTTTGTAGGGTGCGTTATGGCTTTAGTCTAGCGCACCGAAATGTTTATATACTCTTCTCAAACTCTAAAATTAACTGTAAAAATTACTTTTTCTACCCCCTCTTCCCCCTCTCCCCCCTCTTATTCAGTAACTAATCTTCTATTTGGAAATAGTTAGCAATTATAAACGGTGCGTT
This sequence comes from uncultured Calothrix sp., assembly GCA_937884685.1. GTDB lineage: Bacteria > Cyanobacteriota > Cyanobacteriia > Cyanobacteriales > Nostocaceae > Rivularia. The sequence goes on along the minus strand of CAKZYM010000145.1, from coordinate 204 downwards.
GCACTTCGCGACAACACACCCTACAATTGTTGAATTTAATAATCCAAAATCCTTTAGTGTAGCGTGTCCGTAAGGACATAATCTAAAATCCAAAATCTAAAATCTAAAATCGAATGACCAAACCCAAAATCTCTAAAAAAATATCTACGGCTTTGATAAACTCTTTGGGTGCAGGAGTAGTACCGAGAGTTGGACTAGAACATA
>CAKZYM010000144.1 GCA_937884685.1 uncultured Calothrix sp. | reverse complement strand
TAGTACTAAATTACTGGTCATCGGCGATCGCAATGTGCCAGTTGCGTAAGTCCTGTAATTAATAAGTACTTAGTCCACGAAGATGGTGAGTCTAGTTGGGGGTGTCTTTTTCCGTCCTCCAAACTAGCAAACCCGGAGGGACTTTGTTTGTATAGCACAGGTTTCAACCGCTGGATACTTTTAAAATACCATCCATTGAAATTAAGTATCCCGCGCAAGTTAGCAAAGCTATTAATTACCTCGTTTGCTTATACCAATTCAGCAACATCCCCATTAGTGGAGATGGTAGGAGTTGTTAGCGTAGCGTCTCCGGAGGAGATACCTACAACACATAAAAATATGTGAACAAGTATGTCAGCTTTACAAATTGGAGCGCAAGATTATTTATATGTCTCTTAAAATTTGAGATAGCTAGTTAATTATTATTTAAGTAATCTGATAATTTCAATCTAAATCTAATACTTAAAACAATATATTATTTTGTTTTCAAGGTTCGGAATAATCTCTAGGATTTCGCCAATAAACAAATATAGCTATTATTTATTTTTCAAGCTCTATAAATATTTGTCTTGCGCTTCAATAATTTAATACTACATTTATACTACACAACTGTCAAGGGATTTTATAAAAAAGTTTTTGAATAAATATCGTAATCTAAAATAAAAAGACAAACCAGAGCAAATATAAGTAAACTTTTACTCGCCTAGATTGTCTAATTATTCCCGTATTAAAGCGGTCATTCTATTGCAAGAGGAGCGCTTTTACGGGCTTCCAACCAAAGTTTATGGAGGAAACATTCTGTCTTGTGACCCATAGTAGTAACAAAACCACCGCTAATACTTTTTGCGTTTGCTGATAACCAATAACCCCGCAAAGAAACTTCTAGAAATTCTGTATCACAAGCGTATAATTCTATGACTTCGCGGTTATTGTCTTGCTCAACTTGAGTATGTAATTGTGCCAGTCCTGGTAAATCAACAGGAAGTAAAAATGAGGCCGTGCTGGGTTCAACGCATAAACTTTGACCAACCCTTAAAGTTAATATGACTCGCGCTTGTATCCACTCTTCAACGGACTCAGTTAAAAGCTCTAGGTAAAAACTGTTTTCTGTATAAGTTAATTTCAGCATTCTTCATGCTCTCCTGTTATTCCAGGTTTGCTTGCACAACACCTTTCCAAAACTGCTCTGCAAAAGAAACAGTAGGGTGGACGGGTGCTTTTGGTTTTGTACGAAGTGGCATCCCAGCTTCTGTAGGGGTGCGGTTACCCTTACGACCGTTACACTCAGAACAAGCAGCCACAACGTTTTCCCAAGTATGACGACCACCACGAGAACGGGGAATTACGTGGTCTAAGGTCAAGTTTTTGGTACTACCGCAGTATTGACAGCTATTGTGGTCTCGACGCAGTATTCCACGGCGATTTACTGGTGGTAGCTTCCACATCCGCTCGCGAGAAGAAAATTTTAAGCGGATATGCTTGGGTACGTAAACTATCAAGCTGGGTGAACTGATATGCCACCCCTTTTCCGTGGTAATATCCAATGGTTCTGCTTTCTGGGTTACCAAAAGCACGACTGCCCGCTTAATGTTCACTCGACACAGCGGTAAGTAGTTTTGTGAAAACACGACCACAGATTTTTCTAGTACTTGCGTTATGCTCATTGCAGTTTGGCTCCTCATGAAAAACCCCCGCTTCTTTTTTCAAGAAAGCGGGGGTTAAATGTTGACTTTAAAGTCTTTATTTAATGTTTGGTATGGCATCCTTCTTGCCAGTACCTCCCGCTTGTTTTATCTGGTTTCAGTTGATTGAGTAAGTAAATTATTCTGATATATTCATAATCTCGATTATTTTGTGCCGATTGCCCGTGATTCCGATTACATTCACCCATAAATAAATACTCCACTCCCGCTGATGTAAATTCCCTACTGGCAGAACAGTTGGAAATCACTGGGGAAGTGGAGCTTGGCTGAGTAAAAATCACAGAAAATTTCACCTAAGTTGAAAATCAAGTATTGAAAACGGTCAAATGTCTTGGATTGCAGGCTCCTGAATTAATTTTCGGAGTTGAAACGAAACTAAGAACTTTTGACTTGTTGAACATTTCTATAAACATACTACACTTGTATTACTATCCTGTCTATAGTTTTAAGGAGAAAAATCATGCATACAATTGCTCGCACACCCACCACCGAAATGGAAGTAACTAGCATCCGTTTGGAGCGGGAGCTAAAAGATAAGTTAAAAGAATTATCTGGGAATCAAGGATATCAAGCATTGATTCGGGATATTTTGTGGAATTATGTTCAGCAAAAATCGGGTGAGTGGAAGCCGAGATTTTCGCGTGCTGATATCCGAGCCACCATAGCTGCTACATCTGAGCAAGAAGAACGGTGTGTACTCACAGGTCAAGTTATTCAAGCCCAACAACCAATGCTGCTAGGACTCACGAAAACTGGGGATATGATTCCTCTAAGTGTAGAGAGTTTAGCTGGCTAATTTTTCTTCTATCAACCCAGCCCAATGATTGTAGAAATATAATCATTGGGCTGGATTATTTTTTTATAAATAATCATTAGATATTTAAATATAAATAATTAACAAAAATATATCTGATAGACATCATCAGATTTACTTACTTAACAGGTACATCTATTTATGATAGGCTTTTGCAGCGTTTTGATAATTTATAGGGGGTATGACAATACTTGACATATACAAACCTTGAGCCTAAGAAGTAAATGACTATTAAGAATAGGAGTAAAAATATAAAGAAAAATAAACTGCCCTGTCCCCTGTCGCTCTCACTGAAAATTGTTCCTAGCTCAAATGTGTTCTAACTACCGATATGGAACAGGTCACCATAGATTATTTAAATATAAATAAATAGTAAGTTTTTAGTTATGAACATCAGTGGTAATGCGGATAATACTTATAGATTAATTGATTCTTTTATAGAGAAAATACGGTTTGTCTGAAGTCGTGGATGAGGATATTCTGGGTCTGAAGAAAAGCAAAAAAGCTGACCGTCATTTAAAGCGACTTACCAAGATTGTGAGAAGCGTTTCAGTATACTAAATAATATTTGTTTACTAGCGGAAAGATTTTTTATATACCAATGACGAAAGTCATTTTCAAAGAAAGGGGCTATAACAGGTGGAAGAATTTATTTGTCGAACCCAAATCAGTTCATCAGGGTGCAGTTATATAGATAAAGGTAAATAAAATACCAGGAGGTTGGGTAAAACGACAATGAGGTCATTATCCAAAAATGTGCCACAAATGAAAAAGCGTATAATAACATCGCCGCCACAGCGCCCGGATGAACAAGAAGACCTAGAACAGTATCATTTTAAGCTGATGCAGCATCCTGTTACACCTGCCCATCGGTTGGTATATGAAATCAATCAGATTATCGCCAGTAGCACGCCTCCCGACTGTATGCTGCAAGAGATTGCTCGACTAGTGGGAAGTGCGTTCGAGGTAGATTATTGCTGTTTGGTAACCGACCGTGATGGAGGAGACGCGACTAGTGCTAGTTGGGGTGCCCAAAAAGATTACCTTGGTTTAACCAATCAGCAAGAAGCATTCTCAATAGAACAGTTAGAGTTGCCTGTAGTCGAGTGTGCAGCCGAACCTTTTACTATTGAGGACATTTCCACAATTCAGGAAAGTTTGGTAATTGGATGTCAAAATTTCCCTTTACCCATAAAATCTGTATTAGCTATTCCAACTCGCTTTGGCGACAAGAATAATGGTGTAATTAGTCTTATCAAATGCGAGCCTTATGAGTGGAGTAATTTAGAAAGGCAAATTTTAAGGGCTGTGGAATCTTGCTGTGGGATTGCTTTTGCTCAGGTGGCACAAGCACAGATAATTTCTTCACAGAAGCAACAGGTACGTAAAAGCGAGCAGCACCAAAGTTTGATTCAGCAGCTAACCATACTCAACCGCAGCAATTTAGAGTTTAATCAAATGCTTCAGTTGGTGGTTTCCTCTACAGGAGAAGCTTTAGGTGCAGACCGTGGTTTATTAATACTATTAAAATACTCAGACCCTTTATTTAGAATTCGGGCTAAAGCGCAAATTCCCAAAGCTAAAGCTACTGTTGTTAGTGAGTGGTGTAGCGAGACAGAATCAGCGCTTTGTAAGGAATTGCAATCTTTAGAAGAGTCCTACTGGCTTCAAGATTGCGGTATATCTAAGCGAGCTTTTAAAGCTTCTAAGCCCGTAACTATAAACGATAATTCAGATAGGCGTAAAGATACTTCTACAATTGCTCCAGTGTTTGTTTTAGACAAATTACCAGCAGCCTTATTAATGCCTTTAGAGAGCCAAGGAAAAGTCCTGGGTTTCTTGGTATTACAGCAGAAACAGCGCCGCAATTGGCAGCAAGCTGAATTAAATATAGTAGAAATGGTTTGCGCTCAAATTAGTAATGCGATTATTCAAACCCAAACCCTTAAGCAAGTACAAACTCTTGTAGACGAACGCACGGCTCAATTGCAACGCAGTTTGGAAGTACAAGCTAAGTTATACGAAAGAACGCGACAATACGTCGAGCAGTTGCGCGAACTCAATGAACTCAAAGATGAATTTTTGAGCAATATGAGCGACCGTTTGCGCTATCCTTTAACCAATATGCGTATGGCAATACGTAATTTACGCCATCCACAAATCGATGCAGACCGTCAAGCAAGGTACATGGATATTCTGGAGCAGGAATGTACTAAGGAAATTAATTTGATTAATGACCTGCTTACACTCCAGAAGTTGGAAACTCATCAAGAACGTCCGCAGTTTGAAACAATTGATTTAAATACAAAAATTGAAGATACGGCAGCCGCTTTTGAAAAGAAATTAGCAGAAAAAGGTTTGAGTATTTCTGTAGAATTACCTGACGAACCGCTAAAACTGCAAACTGAAATTGAAAGTTTTGACCGTATTCTCCAAGAATTGCTTACAAATACTTATAAGTACTCGGAGCATGATAGCTGTGTAGAACTAAGAGTTTCGCAAATCTGGGAAACTGAAAATAAAACTAACCAGCTACAAGTTCAAGTTATTAACGTCGGACGTGGTATATCTCAAGAAGAAGCTACCTTTATATTTGACAAGTTCCGTCGAGGTAAAGGTCGATGGACTCCCGGTACTGGCTTGGGATTAGCTTTAGCTAAATCGTTAGTACAGCATCTTAATGGAGAAATAATTGTAGAAAGTACTTCTATCGAAGATTCTGAGTTAAGTAAAATCTGCTTCACCTTAACTTTCCCACAATTTTCAGATGATAGCGAAGACTCGGAGCCTTCATGATTCAAGAACAAAACACGCCCCAATCTGATTTAAATTCTTCACCTGCTGGTAACAGTCAACATCCAAATTTACAAGCTGTAGCCGTCGAAGTCGAGAAAATCACGGAGCGAAAGCGGCAAATTACAGCTAAAATTCAAATCCCTCACCCGGTAGAAAAAGTTTGGCAAGTACTGACAGATTATCAAGCTTTATCTGATTTTGTTCCTAGCCTTGCTTCCTCTAAGAAACTAGAACATCCTTCAGGGGGTATTCGTTTGGAACAAATTGGTTCCCAACGTCTACTGCGGCTTAATTTTTCTGCAAGAGTTGTTTTGGATTTGCAAGAATCTTTTCCGAATCAAATTAGTTTCCAAATGGTAGAGGGAGATTTTAAAGACTTTTCTGGCAGTTGGTGTTTGGATAAATGCAATTTGGATGATAAAACCAGTACGCTACTTTGCTATACAGTCAAAGTCTGGCCCAAATTAACTATGCCGATAAGAATTATCGAACCTCGTCTTTCTCAAGACATGCAGTCAAATCTTTTAGCTATTCGTCAACGTGTAGAAGAATTATCAAAAATCTAAAAAGGGCAGGTGTTTAAAACCTACCCTTTTCGTCTCAATCAATTATTGAATTTGCTTAAACTTAATACCCCCAAGGGAATTCGAATCCCTGTCGCCTCCGTGAAAGGGAGGTGTCCTAGGCCTCTAGACGATGGGGGCTTGTTTCTTAACTTTTATAAATTTAACGGCTTTTTGTGAATTTGTCAATAGTCTTGTGCAAAAAAAATCTTCTTCATGAGTTGATACAACAACTTGTCTACAAGCTTTCGTTTATTTTCACCTATTTCCTACTTCTTGCTTTTTGCACCCACCAGGCTTTTATCGAGCCAAGCCCGAAGCACAGCTATTATCGAAAAAGATTGATGATTAATATTAATAACTCCCCTATGTTGCTTTCGAGCAGGTTAAAGTGGTGAAAAGTAATATAAAGTAGAGGCTATTTTCCTCCAAAAATTTGTCATACTACCCATTTGCCTCCATAGTTCAATGCGGAGGCATCTCGCGGCTATTTTACAAAGATAAAAAAAATGCTGTACTATAACAAATCTAGGAAAAAATTATCAATTCAATACCAGATGAAGGGTGCTTACCTTTCGTCAATCAAATTTAATATTTTCTATTCTTAAATTACAGATTTTGAAATATACAGCTCAAAATCTCCAATATGGAAGCATCTTTTGACATCACCCTACAAATGGTGATTGCCGTCGTTGCAGGCATTAGCGCTCAAGTGCTGGCTGCCTATATTAAAGTGCCCAGCATTGTTTTTTTACTGCTGTTTGGTATTTTCTTCGGAGCGGATGGCATCGGGTTATTACATCCCCATTTGTTAGGCATTGGATTAGAAGTAATTGTTGCTCTTGCAACGGCAATAATTCTGTTTGAGGGCGGACTAGATTTAGAATTACGAGAGTTAGGTCGGGTTTCTACCAGCCTACAACTGCTTGTAACTCTAGGAACTTTGATTACATTAGTGGGCGGAAGTATGGCGGCTCATTGGCTGGGAGAGTTCCCTTGGCCAATTGCTTTTCTTTACGCTTCAATTGTGGTTGTAACGGGTCCGACGGTAGTTACCCCACTGCTCAAACAAATTAAGGTAGACCGACAGGTAGCAACGCTCTTGGAAGGGGAAGGGATTCTCATTGACCCCGTAGGAGCAATTCTTGCTGTCGTGGTTCTCGATACTATTTTGAATGGCGATGCAGACCCTTTCAACGCGATTACAGGTCTTTTAGTACGTTTGGGTATTGGTGCGGCTATTGGTGGAGCCGGTGGTTGGCTGTTATCGCTATTTTTCAAGCGAGCCAATATTTTGTCATTTGAACTCAAAAATCTGGTAGTACTTGCTTCTGTATGGGGCTTGTTTACTTTGGCGCAAATGATTCGCAGCGAATCGGGACTGATGACAACGGTAATGGCTGGAGCGGTTTTTGCCAACTCATCGGTGCCTGAAGAACGCTTATTACGCCACTTTAAAGGTCAGCTAACAATGCTGTGTATTTCAGTATTGTTTATTTTGCTGGCAGCGGATTTATCTATCGATAGTGTATTTGCTTTGGGCTGGGGTAGTTTATTTACGGTTCTAGCGCTAATGTTCGTGGTGCGACCGATTATTATTCTTCTGTGTACCTGGAGCTGCGACATAAACTGGAGACAAA
>CAKZYM010000143.1 GCA_937884685.1 uncultured Calothrix sp. | reverse complement strand
TTTGAGAGCAACACAGTTGAAGATGTGGAAAGATGAAAAATGGCGCAATCCTAATTATTGGGCTGCTTTTGCGTTTTTGGGTGAATGGGAAGATAAATAATATTAGGTCAAAGGTTAAAGGTTATAGGTCAAAGGTTAGAGGGTTTCTCGTTACCATGCTCTGCATGGTAATGATATCACGGAGGCTCCGCCTTCTATTGTCTTGAGGCGGAGCCTCAATTCATGCATTCCTATGCTCTGCATAGGAACGAGATTGGAAGATTCTAAAAACCTGCATACCCCCTACAGCACTCAGAGATATACATAATTAAGCGGGTAAACAACTACTATTCAATACTCGCTACCAATATCCTATAATTCAACCGAAACATGAATCATAAACGTACAGTATCCGGTATTCTTCTTGCTAGTAGTATTTTAGCTTTTACAAATATTCTTCCATTCACCACAAGTATTAGATTTAATTCGCCAGTTTCTGCTCAAACTACAGAAACACAAACAGAAACGGATAATCAATTATTTTACATTTATAAAGGACAACGAATTCCTTTAACTCAACAAAAAGATACTATTGCTGTTGAATTCAAAGCTTTACCCAAAACCCGCTCAAGAAGCGTTAATCCTCTTTATCTGCAATTAGAAAAGGATTTACAAACAGGTACTCGCACTCGGAGTAGAGGTAATTCCCAGGTACAAGTTCAACCTTTAGGTGAAAGTTATGCTGTCGTTACTTTAACTGGTAATAGCAACACAAATTTTCAGAAAAAGATTCAAAATCAAAAGTACGTTAAAACTGCTTTACCAGTACTAACTCGTACTGACAGTCAAGATACAATTGTTTTACCTAACGAAATTGTTCTGAGTTTTAAACCTAATATTTCTGATAGCGAAAAAGAATCTATTCTCAGACAAAATAACTTAGAAATTGTTCGTCCCTTACGTTTCTTTCCCAATGTTTATATAGTAAAATCAACAACTGCTTCCGGTACTGCTATATTAAATGTTGCCAATCAACTCAATCAAATCAAAGCTGTTAATTCCGCTTCACCAAATTTTCTCCAGTCTATTTCTAACTCTATCGATATAGATAATGATTTGGAAAGTGGAGCTTGGAGTACTGAATCAATCAAAAAACAACCCAAAGATGCTGCAAATAGTGGAAATAATAGAACAAAAGATTATTTAGGTTTGCAGTGGCATTTAAATAGTGTACCCCTCAAACAATGTCTACAAAAGCGACAGCAGATAAGTAGTTTTGATTCTCTGCAAAATTGCTTACAGCAACAAACAGCGAAGAATAAACAATCAAATCTCGCAAAATCAACATTACCCCGTACAGATTTACGAGTTACCGAAGCATGGAAAAATAGTAACGGTGGAAAAGGTGTAGTTGTTGCAGTAATCGACAGTCTGATTCAATACAATCATCCTGATTTAAGAGATAGTTTATACAAAGTTGAAGCACCCGATAAATGTCCTCTAGAAGAGTACGGATGGGACTTTTCAGAGCCAAGCAATAGTAAAGAACCTTGTTCTATTGGCGATTCTGATACCCGTATGAGTCCTTTAGAACTGAATATTTTGAGAAGGAAATTACAGGATACCTTTAAATTATCCGATAAGGAATTAATTAAAAGATATGTCACACCAAGAATGAAACGGCGAATTAAATCTTCAGTCTCAGAAAAAAGATTGGCTGATTATTTGCGTAACAGAATTCGCTCTCAAATTGGTAGTGAATTTCATGGTACCTTAGTTAGTGGTGTTATCGCAGCCAAACCCCAGAATAAGACGGGTATGTGGGGAGTTGCACCAAACGCGAAAATTTTACCCGTGCGAGTCTTTGGATTAAATGGAAGTATTTTTACATCTTCATATATTGAAGCCGTTGGTTATGCAGCTAATCGTGGTGCTGACGTAATTAACCTTAGCTTAGGTGCGATGCTACCAACAGACGTAGAAGAATTAGCATTTAGTCAGATATTACAGCAAAATCCGAAATTAGTTGTAGTAGCATCTTCCGGTAACTCCAATTATCGTAGTGTTGCTTATCCTTCCGGATATAGTGGAGTATTATCAGTTGGAGCAAGCAATCTTCAAGGTAATCGCGCTCCCTACAGTAATTTCGGTCAGGGATTGGATGTCATCGCACCCGGAGGAGATTTGAGTAGTGAAGCAGGATGGTTGGGAGGAATTCCCACCACCGGAGGAACCTGGATGGATATATTTTGGCGAGGTTTAGCCTTTCCGAAATCCCGTTGGTCTAAAACCGTTGATTACAAAGGAAAATATTGGTGGATGCAAGGAACTTCTTTTTCCTCTCCAGCAGTTGCAGGGGTAGTAGCATTGATGAAAGGTGAAGATACTGGTAATCAACTCAATCGCGTACAGCTAATTGATATTCTCAAATCGACTGCTGGTTATCAAGGGTTGAATATAAGCGAAAAAGAACAGAAGCAATATCGTACATTAGTTGATAAACGTGCGATTCCTGATTCGGTGACAAATAAACAGTTCTTCTTCGGTAGCGGATTGATAAATGCAGACGCTGCGGTTAGGGCTGTGAAGAAATAGTTATCGACACATGCTGGGTTTAAAACCCCACCGTCTGCACGGTGCTAGTAATTGGTTGGGGTCAAAAACCCCATCCAATTACCTTTCCCTCTCTCCCTCACTCCCTCACTCTCTCCCTCTTTATAAAGTTCGTAGTAAGGGTTTTAACCCTTGGATTTAGCACTAAACTCCTTACTACGAACATATCAAAATTTATTTCTTACTGAATTACGACAATTATTGCTCGCTGAAACGTTGTATCAACTCCTCACGAGATAATTGCAGCAACAAAGGAGTAAATTCTTCAGTTGGTAGAGATAATAATGGTTCTACAATTGCTGATAATTGTTCATCCAACGAGCCAAAACGAATTTTAAGTAGATTTTCTACTACCTTCCTTTGTCCTTGTTTTTCTCCTTTGATTTCTGCTTGTTGCTCGGCTTCTTGTAACCTTTGTGTATAAAGTGGTGATAATCTCATTATTAATTCCCTATCCTCTTGATCTATATTTTGACTTATTTCTAAAGTTGTTTTTAAGCTATACAATAACTCTAACGCTCTAGTTCGTAATGGTTCATCTTCTGGAAGTGCCTCTAATTGGTCAATAGCTGAATTCTGAACCCTACCTTTACCCAAAATTCTTAACCATAGCGTGTCTTTGGTTTTCGGTAGCTGATGAATTGCTACGATTGCCGTCCGTAAATATCTGGGTAAAAAATAAATTCCATTTTCCCAATTATCTTCATTGCTAACGGCTGCAAAACCTTCGAGTATCGATTGAGAAGCTGTAGGAGACAAAATCCATAACATCGGTAAACTACTTTCTGTTATTTTTTTCTTATCCCTTTTAGCGTTGCGCTCGTATTCACCCCGAATCTCTAATAATTTTAACAAGCAACTACAGATTTCCGTTGGTGTTGCTGCGTTGCGAAAAGGTTCTAAAATTGCTGGTGTTGCTGTAAATCGTCCCAATAAACCCAATCTCGAAACTTCCAGTTGATTAACTGATTCATTAGGAGAAAACCAAACGTCGATTTCTCGAACTTCCCCCGCTACTTCACGAGCAATTTGTACAGTTCCTAGTGGTTGTAATAGTTCTTCTAAATAACTTTTGGAAAATTGGTCGTAAGGAAATCTCGTCATTAGTTATGGTGGTTTGTAAATGCTACCTGGAGAGAAAAATTTTATCATCGAAAATATATGCAGTGATAAATATTATTCCTCTGTATCCTCAGTATTCTGAAAGATTTGTTCTACATCTTGCGAGCTATGGATAATACGTGCAATCTCGATACCTTCATCCATAACTCGGTAAAAAATCAGATAGGTTCCAACAGGAAAGCTCCGAAGCTGAACAGCTAACTCTTCACGTCCTTTTCCCATCTGCGGAAATTTAGCAAGTTGAGCAAACTTTTCCCGTAACCTATCAAAAAGGTTATTGGCAGCCCTAGTATTATTTTTAGCAATGTAGCTCCAGATATTTTCGAGGTCTTGCGCTGCACCCTTAGAAATCTTCAATTTACTCATAGAGAGTTATTCTGTTCCAAATTTTCACGTCCTCGCGCTTTAATATCTTCAAAAAAAGTCGTAAGAGATTCTTCGTCTAGCTCAGTATATTCACCGTTATCAAGCTGCTTAATTCCAACAGCTATTTCTCTTCGTAACGCTTCAAGCTTGAGAGTTTTGAGTTCTGATTCAACACGTTCAAGTTTATCAATCGTATCTTGAAATGCTTGAGCTTCTTGGACTACAACCTCAGCTTTGCCATTAACAGTCAAAACGAGCGGAGATTTCATTGTTTTAATCCGCTCTACATACTCTTTAGCGTTTCGCTTAAAGTCAGTAAGGGTTTGAATATTTTCAAGGCTAATTTTATTTGACATAGCATTTAATAAAGTGCTTGAGGAATGTTTTATTAGATGCTATAAGCTATGTTTGTTGTTGTCAAGGTGTGTTGAAATAAAAAATTCTTAATATAGCGGTTTTCTGTTGAGCA
>CAKZYM010000142.1 GCA_937884685.1 uncultured Calothrix sp. | reverse complement strand
TCAGTTGCTTGATAAACCCTAAAAAGGTATTAAATTAACTCCTAACTCCTAACTCTTAAAAAGTAAACGTGGTTCTCAACGCACCAATGAAGACATCATCGTTATCTTCGTCTTGGTTGGGAGATTTCAACCAAATGACTCCGGGTGTAATTGAAATGTTGTCGTTGATGGGATATTTGTATAACGCTTCAATATGTAAGGGTGTGTCATTTTCAAAGTTGGCCGGTCTGGGTGAAATGTCACCAGCATAGGGTTCTGCACCTGCAACAATTGCACCTAAACCACCTTTTTTACCCAAGTCAGGAAATACTAAAGCTACCGCATAATTCCAGATTTCGGCATCTCCTCCACCGTTGAAATCGACATCGGTATAGCTTCCCCAACCCCTAAGACTCAATTTTGAACTGAGGTCGAGTTGAGCTTGTACTCCGTAGGAATTACTGCTAATTCGTCTTTCTTCCGTACCGGGAAGTAAACCGTTCGCAAAGTTAGTTCCGGTTCCACCGAAAGCAAAGGTTCCATCACCTGGGTCATAACCGTTGACGTAGGTCAAACCAAATTTGAATCTTTTAGCTGGTTGAAACACAAGCTGTCCCATAGCGGAATAGTTTCCGTTAAATAACCCTGCTTTTTGGTCGGGGTCGGAACCGTTTTTAGCAAGATAACCACCCTCAACTTTAATTGCATCGGCTAATTTATAGCTAAAACCTACACCTGTTGTAGAGCGAGCAATTCCTAAGCGATAAATAGGATTTCGTTCCGCGAATCGGGACATAGCACCAGTACCACCACCACCGACATTTAAGCCGGAGTTGAATACGTCAGCGTAGAAATGATGCGCTCCCAAACTTGCCATTGCGGTTACTTTGAGCTTTTCACCCACCGGAAAAACGTAGTGCAATCGGTCGAGAACAACATCGTTGGTACCGGGACCGTCAAAAGCAAAACGACCTTCATTAGTACCGATTTCATCCGCGAATGAGTTACCGATGTTTCCAGTAGTTAAACGAGTGAATAATTTATCTTTACCCGTGAAACTAGATACCAACTGAAGACGAATTCTTTCGTTAAAAACAATTTCAGCATCTACATCATCTCCCTCAGCACCAGCAAGGGTAAATACTGCTTCACCTTTAAGTTTGGTGGTAGTAGAAAATTGATTGACTTCGAGTTCTGCTGTACGTGCTTCTAAAGCATCAACTCTACCGCGTAAAGTCGCAAGTTCGGCAGAAAATTCTTCCTGTAAGCGTTGTAGGGTTGCTAAATCTTCACGAGTTACGATATTAGCGGTAGCGGTAGCAATCAACTCATTAACTCTATCTAAACAAGCATTCAAACCAGCCGCAAATTCGTAACGAGTTAAAGCACGATTACCTCGATAAGTTCCATTCGGATAACCCGCTATACAACCGTAGCGTTCTACTAATGATTGTAAAGCCGCAAATGCCCAATCTGTTGGCTGAACATCGGATAGTTGAGAAACCGAAGTGACCTGAGATTTTACTGGTTTCTTCTCAGTTTGAGCCAGCTTTTCTACCGGTAATATATTTGAATTGCTTGAATTACTTGAATTTAATTTATTTTCTGAACTTGGTGTAATACCCTGCTGGCTAACTTTAAAATCAGCAAGCTTGGTTGTAATAGCCTGTGATGCGTCTTTTATTTGTGGCTTGAAATCTATTGAATTGTCTAAATTCTGAGTGATTTGCGATGAATCTTCAAATTTAACAGACTGTTCTGCTTTTGCTGTTTCTGGTTTTAAGCCCGAAGCAATAACTGTCATAACTAAAGCAGTACCGAATAGAGCAGAACTGCTTTCAGATAGTTTCAAAATATTCTGTATCACCTATTACTCCTCACAGATTAATTCTGAAAGATAATTATGTAAATTAGCTTCCAGAAGTCAAAATTAATGTAGATAATAATACACTATATAAAGGATAAGCAAAAGTTAATTTTTGATTAAATCCAAACGATTTTACATGCGTCAGGTAAATCATTGTTAGGGAATTGCGGCTTTCTAGAATAGGTTGTAGTTGAGTTAATTTGTCATTAAGTGATTATACGTTAATTTTGTATACTTAGGTACTTGTGTTCTAAATAGAGCTAATTTCAAGCACCCATCATCAAGTAATCAAAATTAGAATTAAAATAAATAGTCTGTAGCAGAGGCTTTAGCCTTAGAAAATTATTAATCGTTGTATATTATGGGATTTTATTCACAAAAGATTTTTCCTTATCTTCTTGACTGGTCGCTATCGGATTCTACTTTTAATCAATATCGTCAAGAAGTTTTAGCAAAAGTTGAAGGAGAAGTGTTAGAAATTGGCTTTGGAACGGGTTTAAATCTTTCGTTTTATCCAGATGCAATTAATGAAATAATCACCGTTGATAATAATCCCGGTGTTCATAAACTTGCTCAAAAAAGAATTGATAAATCTTCTATAACTGTTGACCATAGAATCTTAAGCGGTGAAAATCTGCCGATGTCTGATAATAGCTTTGATAGCGTTGTTAGTACTTGGACTTTATGCAGTATTGAAAAAGTAGAGCAAGCTGTCAATGAAATTCATCGAGTTTTAAAACCGGGTGGAAAATTCTTCTTTATAGAACATGGTTTAAGTAATGAGCCATCAATTCAAACTTGGCAAAATCGACTAAATCCGATACAAAATGTGATTGCAGATGGCTGTAATTTAAATCGGAATATTCGCTCTATTGTGCAACAGCAATTTAGTCAGGTAAATGTAGAAGAATTTTACGCTGATAAGACACCGAAATTTATGGGATATATGTATAAAGGAGTTGCGGTTAAATAGGGTGATTGGTAATTGGTAATTGGTAATTGGTAATTGGTAATTGGTAATGGGTAATTGGTAATGGGGTTAGATTAAAACAAAATAATATAAAAAAATAATTATGCTAAATTGGAATCTTGCCCGTGAAGTTGGTTATCCTAAATTTTTTTATAGATATTCTATTAGACAATTTTGTAAACGCATTCTCAAGAAAGATAATCGGATTAAGTTGAATGAGGGAATTTTAATTAATCTTCCTCCTGATAGTAAATTCGGAACTGAATTATTTGTCAAAAATGGTTCTGTTGATTGGGGAAGCGAAGAATATTTTATAAGATATCTTGATAAATCCAAAAGCTTTTTAGATATTGGCGCAAATATTGGTTATTATTCGTTACTAGTTTCTCCTTATTGTGATGAAGTTTATGCTTTTGAACCAGATTTAAGAAGTATTGCTGCTTTAAAAAAGAATGCCGGAAAAGTTGATAATATTACTGTCATTCAAGAAGCTGTTTATTCAGAAGTCGGGGAAATGCAGTTTGATGTTAGCAAGCTACCTGAACTAAGTGGATTAAATACAAAGTCAGAAGCTTCTTCTAGCTGTATAAGCGTCAAGGTTAACACTCTAGATAATTTTGCCGCTCAGCATCCGAATTTAAAAATCACCGCAATTAAAACTGATGTTGAAGGTGCGGATACTGAAGTATTATTAGGTGGAAAAAATTTAATTGAAAGAGAACAGCCTTTAATTTTGTCTGAAGCTTTTCCTGACAGTCGCGTTTTGAAGTTTGCAAGGGAGCTTGATTATCTAATTTTTGCATTTATCAAATTTAAAGATAAGTCCAAAATGCATTTGAAACCGAAGTTTATCCAAATTAAAGCATATCCCCAAGGTTATCGTCCCAAGATGATTTTCTTGGTTCCGAAGCGTCTTCATCAAGAGTTTTT
>CAKZYM010000141.1 GCA_937884685.1 uncultured Calothrix sp. | reverse complement strand
GCTTTTTGATAAAAACCTCAATCAAGCTATCTTTTTTCAAGCTCCTACTATTCAAATATTGGCTCAGATTATTACTCAAACAGAAATTGTCAGCGAGGAGGTTGTTAAAATTAACCATCAAGGACAGAAAACACCTTTATTTATTATTTCTAATACTAGTTTCCTATATCAGGAAATGATAGGACATTTAGATAAAGAGCAGCCAATCTACATCATAAAAGAAAAATTAGCGAAAGCTTCAGAAATGGCATCTGCTTGTTTACAGCAAATAAGAAGTATTCAAGCAAATGGTCCTTATTATCTAATGGGTCATTCTTATGAAGGTTTAGTTACTTATGAAATAGCACGACAATTATACGAACTTAACGAAGAAGTTGCTTTTTTAGGAATGCTTGATAGTGCTATTCCAGAAGTAGAGAACCAAGCAAGAACTGAAGCATCGCTGTACAAACGTTATCGAAGACTAAAAGCGGTATTTAAACTTTCCTGGGGAAACATAATTAACTTTTTTAAAGAACGGATAGATTATAAGCTTTCTAAAAAATTCTATCCATTATTGTCAACTCTTGACACATTAATTAATGAATATGAAGTTAAGCATTACGCAGGTAAAATAACTGTTTTCTCAGCATTGTATGAGTTTTACCGGATTGAAGATATTAATCTTGGTTGGGATAAATGGGTTAGTGGTGGAATAGAAATACATGAAATCCCCGGTACTCATCGTTCAATTTTATTAAGACCGGATAATGCTAAATTATTAGCTCAAAAGGTTAATGATTGTTTAAGTAAATAAAAATTTTTCTCGTTGTTCCCTATTCTTCTTACAGTATCCGCTTTCCATACTAATTTATACCTTCAGTATATTCTCTAAACAAATTATTATATTTGTTTGTTAAAAAAGGATATACGGAGAAGAAGTGCGTCTTTAATAAAAATATGATGTCTGATAAAAACTTAAAATACTGGCAAGAAAAACTAAGTAATATACAAGTATTAGAAATAAAAACAGATTATATTAGAAGCAATAATCAGCAATATCACTTAGGAGTAGAAACTTTAATTTTCTCTAATGACCTGCTGCAATCATTAACAAATATTACTCAAAAATACAACGTTAATTTATTATCAACCCTATTAACAGCATTCAACTGTTTACTTTATAGATACACCGCTCAAGAAGATATAATCGTTGGTTCCTATATTCCTCAAACTGATAACTCCGATTTCAATACATTAGCTTTCAGAAATTGTATATCTGGGGATTTATCCTTTTCTCAATTATTAAAACAAACTTTTCAAATAGTATCGCAAGATTTAAAACATCAAGATTTTAACTGGTCACAACTAGTAAAACAATTATCAAGCAACGATGCAGGCATTTTTCAAGTGATGTTCAATTTGCAAGATGCTTCAATTAGAGATACACCATTACCAATTAACCTCAATGAATTTGAACTAGATTTATCTTTATTTATAGTCTCTTCATCAGAGGGATTAAAAGGAACAATTGCATATAATCAAGAGCTATTTGAACCAAATTCAATAAAGCGGTTAATTAGTCACTTCGAGAATTTACTCGATTCAATTATCTTAAATCCCGATACCTTAGTTCAAGAACTAACAATATTAAGCGAATTAGAACGTCATCAAATCTTAGTTGAATGGAATCAAACAGAATTTGAATATCCTGGTGATAAATGTATTCATCAACTCTTCTCCGAACAAGTAGCTAAAACACCAGATGCTGTAGCAGTAATATTTGAACAACAGCAGCTTACCTATAAACAATTAGATAATCGTGCAAATCAACTTGCAAATTATTTACAAACGCTAGGAGTAAAACCAGATGTTAGGGTAGGTATTTCCATCAACCGTTGTTTAGAAATGGTAGTAGGAATACTAGGAATACTTAAAGCAGGTGGTGCTTACGTTCCCTTAGACCCGGATTATCCTCAAGAAAAATTAACCCACATGCTGGATGATTCTGGAGTCTCGGTTTTATTGACTACAGAAGATTTACTATCTCAAATACCAGCAAATAACGCTCAACAAATTTGCTTAGATAAAGACTGGGATAATTTAATTTCTCAACAGAGCCAAAAATCTGCCCATAGCGATGTAAAATCCAATAATTTAGCTTATGTAATTTACACCTCCGGCTCTACAGGCAAATCAAAAGGAGTTATGATTGAGCATAATTCTTTAGTCAATTTTACAGCTACAGCGACTAGAGAATATGGGATTAATCATAAAGACAGAATTCTTCAATTTGCATCAATTAGCTTTGATATTGCTGTAGAAGAAATGTATCCCTGTCTGACTAGTGGTGCGACTTTAATACTAAGAACCGATGACTTTTTAACCAACGGTTCTCAGATGTTAGAAAAATGCAATCAATGGGGATTGACGGTATTAGATTTACCTACTGCATATTGGCATAAAATTGCTTCTGATTTAGCTAATAACCAATCACAATTACCCGGTTCATTACGGTTGGTAATTATTGGTGGAGAAGCAGTTATTCCTGAAAAAGTTAAATCGTGGCAAAATTCTTTTAAGGATAATCAATGTCCCGAACTGGTTAATACTTACGGACCGACTGAAGCAACTGTAGTCGTTACCAAATGCAAATTGTCTGAGTCCATCAATCAAGATGATGGACAAATTGAAATGACCATAGGACGACCTTTTGGTAACGTCAAAATTTACATTCTCGATTCTAATTTGAATCCGGTTCC
>CAKZYM010000140.1 GCA_937884685.1 uncultured Calothrix sp. | reverse complement strand
AAGGCAGAGCCTTGTAACGAGAATTGAAGAACTCAATAATTAATAAAATATCATGACTTCAACAACTGCTTTACCGAAGGTTAGTTTGAATCTGGGTCCGAATTATTTGGTTGAAAGTGATGGAACTGTCCTAGCTCACGTTTTTAATGTGACTGAGGGAGTGATACCAGAGGACGGGTTAATTGTTTCTGTTAAAGCTACGAATCTGAGCGAATTTGATTTAAATAATATAGAAGTTATTGATGGAGAAATTGTCAACGTCCGTGAGGATGGTTTTGATTTAAGGTTAACTGATTTAACTACTTTAATTAATCTTCCTATCGCATCCGATGGGGAAGCTGAGGGTTTGGAAACTGCTAGTTTTACTTTAGAATCCGGTGATGGATATGAGGTAAATTCGGATTTGAGCGGTGGTGATGTCAATATTGTCGATACATTTGAGAAAATTCCGTTTGATGTCAGCGAACCTAACGATACTATTCCGCTAGCGGTAGATTCGGGAATCAGTTCGGAAAATCCCCAGGTGACGTTGAGTGGTAGTTTAGATTTTGATATTGGTAATCGCTATCAAAATCCGGATGGTAGCTTTACTTATGTTGATGGAACTGAGGATGTAGATTTTTATAAGGTTGATTTACAAGCTGGGGATATCGTTGCTTTTGACGTTGATGCGGTTGTTAAAGGTAATCCAGCGATTCCCGATTTAGAGAGAGACCGTACTCAAGGAAATGTAATGTTTCGGTTGTTTGATGAGTCGGGAAATGAATTAGCTGCGAGGGATTTGGGTTCTGGTGAAGGGGAATTATTTGCAACTTCTACCGACCCGTACTTAGAATTTCAAGCGGAAACTGATGGCAGCTATTACTTAGGGTTAAGTGTTTTTACGAATGGAACTCCTTACCGATTTGGCGGAGATTTATTTGGCGACCCGGAGCAGTATAAAGAAAGAGCTTATAATCCTTTTGTACCAGAAAGCGGAGACGGTGACAGTCGCGGTGGTTTAAGTTATCGGGGAATTGGGGAATACGATTTACAAATTACTTTAAATCCAGAAAATCCGCTTTTGGTTGCTCCACAGTTGGATAGAAGCAATAATACACCTCCGGAAACTGTTGATATCGCAGCACCAGGAGAACCAACGGTTTCTTTAGATTTTATCAGCGCAACTTACGACGGTGACGACAATTTAATTAGCAATAATTTAGTTGAAGGACTTCCGATTCAAGGTTCAATTTTAACTTTACTTCTGGAAACTGAAGGTGAAATTCCGGAAGAGGGAATTTTAGTAACGATAAACAGCGATACTTATTTACGAGATTATTTTACAGTTCGTTCGTTGATTTCTGCTCCTTTTTCTCCCGGTGCGGAATTAATTGATGTGGTGACGGATGACACCGGGAGAGAAACGGGAGTTCAGTTACGAGTATTTCAACCAAAAACTTTCTTCCCCTTGAATGCTAGAACTCAATTACGAGGAGAATTAGTAGAACCTGAAACCAATGGGCCAGAAGAAGCAACATTTTTCTTAGAAGCAGGGGAAGGTTACGGAGTATCTGAAGCTAAAAATCAAATTACCGCGACTTTTTACGATAATCCAGAACAAGCTCCCGTACCTGATGTGATTCCGGAAGTCAGTATTTCAATTACTAATAACGAACTATACGAATCCCAAGCATCGGAAACCACGCTCAAATTTACTTTAAGCGAACCTCCTCCAGAAGAAGGTGTAATAGTTTATGTCAAAGCAGATGAACCAGCACTTTCTCAATTTGACGTATTAAATGCAGAGATATCTGGAGGTGCTTTTCCCTTTCCCAACGGTGAATTTAGCGGTTTCTACTTCAAAATCACCGAACAAGAAGCATCAATCAACCTTTCAGTATTTCCCAATCCCATATCTGAAGGATTGCAAAGCTATAATTTGGCTCTACAATCAACTTCGCTATATACTATCAACGAAAACGCTGGAGCAGTTAACTTTATCGTCGGAGATAATCCCGATTCTGTAGTTGAAGTCAGCTTGAGTGGAGAACCCGAAGTTTTAATAGAATCGGAAAACACCACGAGCATTCATACATTTAATTTAACAGCACCACCACCGGAAGACGGAGTTACGGTACAGGTTAACGCAACTAATTTATCGGAATTCGATTTAGAATCAGTTGCAGTTACCGGGGGAGAAATTGCCGAAGTTACCGATACGGGATTTTTGCTCAACATCACAGAAACCAGCGCTACAGTTGAATTACCCGTATTATCCGACGGTGAAGCAGAAGGAGTAGAAACGGCAAGTTTTACTTTGATTGAAAATTCCGATAGCTACTTCGTTAATCCAGAAAATAATCAAACCACATTTACGTTAATAGATATTCCCGAACAAACTCCCGCACCCGCTGAAGAAACCGGCCCAAACGACACCATATCACAAGCAGTTGACTTAAATTTAAATCCGCAAAACCCTAGCGCTATAGTTAAAGGAAATCTCTTCCCCAGAGAAGACGGTGTAGAAAGAGCAGATTATCGAGATTTTTCCGAAGATGTTGATTTTTACAGCTTTAACCTAAAGGCTGGAGATACCGTTAAAATCGATATTGATTCTATCCCCTTTGAAACCCCGAGATTTCCAGAAGTAGAACAAAGATTAGATTCCGAACTGCGTTTATTTGATAGTTCTGGTAACGAAATAGTTCGAGTTAATAACGCAGCAGCACCAGACGAACAACTTCATCGCGATCCATACCTTGAATTTACCGCTGAAGAAACTGGTAATTATTACGTAGGGATAAGTCAATTAGGAAACCGCAACTATGACCCAAATATCGAGCGTAGCGGTAGCGGTTGGATTTTCCCAGAAATCGGCGTTTTTTCGGGAGAATACGAACTTAATGTCGAATTAACACCGAGCGAGACTGATGAACAACAATCCTTACCAGTATTTGGAAGCATTGACACAGATGTAATTGAAGTAGAAGGTAGCAATCAAATTGTTTTTGGTGGTAGTTCCGATGATTTGATTGACGCTTCTATTAGCAGTACGGGGAATAATCGTATCTATTCCGGTAGCGGTGCAGATACTGTGATATTGGGAATGTCCGATAGAATCGTTGGTGGAGCAGGTGACGATAAATTCTTTGTAACCAGCGGTGGTGATAATACCATTACTGGTGGGGAAGGTGCAGACCAATTCTGGATTGCAACGGCTGAAATTCCGGAAGTAGCGAATATTATTACCGACTTTACCAGTGGTGAAGACGTGCTTGGTATCGCTGGTTTGGGTATTGGTTTTGATGATTTAAGTATTTCTCAACAGGATGATAATACTTTAATTAGTACGAATAATTCTGAATTAGCTATTTTGCAAGGCGTTGGTGTTGATAGTTTGAGTGTGGATAATTTTGCGTTTGTTTAAATAACTGGTGTAGTAGTTTGTAGGGTGCTGTGACGCTTCGAGAGATGTAGATACGAAGTTATAATTTTCTTATTAGCGTCACGCACCATTGACTTCAATTACCAATTACCAATTTACCCGTTATCTATCAAAACAAGGTGCGTGAAGACATTATTAAATTATTCGTAAAAACGGTAATTTGTCGAGGTCTTCACAGCACCCTACAATTACCAATTACCAATTACCAATTATCGCCAGAAACGCGGTAACTCTTGCGATACCGCGTTTCTTATTTCCCCTTAACCGAAAGGTGTTGGTTCTACTGGAGATTCAGAAACATTGAAAGCTAAGGTATAATCACTAGAGATTCCGATTTGTTGTAGTGCAAACGTGTAGACTCCACTGGGTAATGCATCCTCGAAACCAATCGCCCCCCATCCCCGTGCAACGTTATCGAGGATATCTGTTTCCACCTGTCGAGGTTCGCCAAACAAAGCGTAGCCTAAGAGGTTTCCTCGAACCGCAGAATCATCTAGAGGTTCGGTAAAGGTATCGCCTTCCTGCACTCCGATAAAAGCAACATTACTCTCAGAAAAGGATTCCAGAACCAAAGCATCGAGTTGCAAACCTTCGGGAATGGTGATGGTAACGTATTCTTGATCTCTGTCACCTGTAGTCACCGATAGAGGGGTGATTCCTGCCGATAAAGGCAGTCCTAACGGGTTGGTGGGGTCGTTAGAAACATCTCCACTCACCGCTTCATCATAACCCGGATTGAGTTGAGGAAAGATGGATATCTGACTTTCATCGTCAGCAAATAACACCATAGAAGATGCCGCATCCTGGTCAATAGTGTAGTCACCAAGCTCACACACAAACTCTACATCTTCAGAAGCCACCCCATCGGTCGTAACCAGTGAAAACTCGGATTCAACTAAGCCATCAAGGATTTCTGGCAAAAATTTATCCGGTTCGAGGTTGTCGAGTACATTAATTGTAAAGCTCCCCATCGTTGCCCCTTCATCAACCGTTAGAAAAAAGCCAGAACCATCAGAATTGGTATCAATTGAAGATGGATCAATATTTTCTGTGATTGGACGAAATCCAAATCCGGTTAAATCTAAGCGATTAACAATTTGTTCGACCTCGCTATCAACATAAACTTTCAATCCACCCGCAGGTGCAGGTTCATCAAGGTCAAAACGAGCCGTGAGTGCTGTGCGTTGATTTTCAACCAAAGCATTTAAATCGCCATCAAAGGTTGTTGAGGTCGATAAACTAACTTGTATCATATTTGAATTATATTTGAATTATAGTTACTCAGATTAAACAGTCGCCAATCAACCAGAGCCATCTAGCAAGCAAGACGCTCCACGGGATAACACGCTGCGCCAATGTACTAATGCTTACATTTCAAATGAAAACGCCATAGTACATAGTCCACAGGATTCGGGTAAATAGTACCATGCCTTCTATATGCTGATATATATATTATCTATCGGAATCAATGACTAAAATTTTGGAGTTGAACAGATTCAATTTAATTATGGATAACTTTGCGTTTGTTTAGGTAATAAAAGCAGAGGGAGCAGAGGTAGCAGAGGGTGCAGAGGGGGATTTCTTCTTCCGCTTCCTCAGACTCCTCCGCGTACCGAAGCTCTATTCACAATTACCTGTTATCTATCAAAACAAGGTGCGTGAAGACAGTATCAAATTATTCGTAAAAACGGTAATTTGTCGAGGTCTTCACAGCACCCTACAAATATTTAAGGTCAAAGGTTAAAGGTCAAAGGTTAAAGGTTAAAATATCATTTCCAATGCCCAATGCCCAATCCCCAATTACCCATTCCCATCCAACCAAGTGTGTAAATCACCCATGCTGTTAAAATCAAGCAGTGCTTCACCAAGGTTTTCTAATTGTTCTAGGGAAAGGGTTTCAATTTGCGATCGCACTTCTTGAGATAATTCTCCCACACGTCGAGTTAGTTGGCGGAGAATAAGCGAGCGTGCTTCTTTTTCTTGTCCCCTCTGTTCAATATCTTGGTAAAATCGGGTTTCTTCAAACGTAATTCCTAGCATTTCTTCTACCTCCCTTTGGTTAAGTTGCTCAAATTTATAGGCTATTATCGTGGTTATAAGTCCTATTATCGCTTGAGTAGAAGGTGATGGTGTTTCTTGTTGAGTTCTTGTTAGTAATTACCTAGCTTCTTCTGGTGCTTGCTGCTCCGGAACTGTTGTTAAAAGCATTAAAGCTACCCAAACAGGTAATTCCCGAATATTTCCTAATTCATCTAAATATATCCGATTTACTTGGTCGCAATTTAGCTGATTCCGATAAGGATAAATATCGCTTTGCTCGATATTACGCGACGGGTAAATTATCACTATTTGTAAATCGCTGTATTTCCTACGATTACGGTAAAAATACAAATAGGATTCCGCAAATACCCGCTCATAAAGCATTTCATCCGTTTGTAATTG
>CAKZYM010000139.1 GCA_937884685.1 uncultured Calothrix sp. | reverse complement strand
TAACTCCTAACTCCTAACTCCTAATCCAAAATCCAAAATCCAAAATCCAAAATCCGACTTTGTGTCATAACACCAATACTTCACAAGATTAGTGATAATGCTGACATATTTTTGAGTAATATTTGGGAATAATAAACTAAAGTAAGAGCTAATTCCGGAATGCTTCTGTATTCTAGTGGAATTAGAATTATTGAATAAGACTTAACTGCAATTGTAAAGTCTTTATTCTTTTTTAGTGTAGTGTGGAAAATTGAGGAGCGAGCGAAACATTATGTCTGCGTCTTTTTTCTCAGACTTAATCAATACAGGTTCGGATATGCATTGGAGTCAGAACAAGCAAGAAGCGTTCTTAAAAGGCGAAATTTTCGTAGAAACGCGGTCTCACAATGCTTGGGGTGGATGTGTTAGTGCAAAAATGTATTTACCACTGGTACGTTCGCAAGTTTGGAAAGATATAACAGATTATCCGCGCTGGGTACAGTACTTCCCGGATATAACCAAGAGTGAAATAATACACAAAGGTGAAGTTAAACGTCTGTATCAGGCAGCACAAAAAGCTTTTATGTTTTTAACGGCACAAGTAGATATTTATCTCAATGTTGTCGAAGATTTTGGGCATAAAGTCCAATTCAAATTAGAAAAAGGTACATTTCATGATTTCAGTGCGGACATAGATTTACAAGACTATGGTAACGGTACTTTATTAACTTATTCAGTACAAGCTACTCCTATAATTCCCATCCCTTCGATGTTTATCCAACAAGCAATGAATTTTGAATTGCCCGCAAATATGCGTAAAATGCGACAAGTCCTATGTAAGGAAATGTAAGAGCGATGTCACAGGCAAATGAGATTCTTGATTTTTGGTTTGGTAGCCGGGATGAACCGGATTATGGTAAGCCCAAAAAAGCTTGGTTTGCAAAAGAACCAGAGTTTGACGAAGAAATACGAAAGCGTTTTCTTACAGACTATGAAAAAGCAGCAGCAGGTAATTTAGATGAATGGAAGGATTCACCTGATAACTGTTTGGCTTTAGTTTTGCTACTAGACCAATTTCCTCGGAATATCTTTCGTGAAGACCCCCAAGCTTTTGCTACTGACTGGGAAGCACTCTCAACAGCACATCAAGCTATCGCACAAGGTTTCGACCGAAAATTATTAAACGTACAGCGTTGGTTTGTGTATTTACCTTTTGTACACAGTGAAAATATTGAACATCAACGTCAAGCGGTGAAGTTATTCCAGAAACTTAGTGGAGACAGAGATAGTGCAAGCGCGATTGAAAATGCAATCCGTCACCGGTCGGTAATTGAACGTTTCGGTCGCTTTCCCCATCGCAATATAATTTTAGGACGACCTTCAAACCCTGAAGAAAAAGAATTTTTGAAACAACCGGGGGCACGATTTTAATATAAGTTTTGAAGACACAAAGACATTTAATGCAATGGAATAAACAATTAGCGTCTTTGTGTCTTAACTATTTATTTAATAATCTATATTCAGAGTCTATGTATAACAATACTAATTTTACAATTAATCTAAAATTTTAATTAATTACAAACCCGGTTTCTGTAAAAAAACCGGGTTTATAAATGTTTTAAGACTTCAATAAATTTTCAGGTAATAATAAGGCTTGCAGTTTCATCTATTAACACAGTATTGTGATAATAAGAATAAAACCGCGTTTTACTCAACCTTATGCTAAAGCTATGAACCCTAAAGTAAGCCCTCAATCCAATATTTTTACTATTACTATTTACTGTACAAAAATATGATTATTCACGCTCGTAAATAACAAAGTTGAAAAAAGGTATTTAACCTTTAAACTAAATTTTCTAATTTAACTGAAACAGTCGAGCCAACCAATTTATTAGTGTATATTCAAAGTTTGATTAGAATCTCTAGCTCCCGCATCAAACAAGACTTCATCTAGCTCTGGTTCTGTAAATTCAAAGCCTAAAGTCGCAGCAAAATTAACTATTTTTTTCTTGTCCCAATTCCACACACCAAAAACACCTTTAATAGAACAACTTTTATAATATTGTTCGTAAACTTCCTGATTTTGCATCAAATTATCGTAGAAAGCATCAACCTGTTCAAGTGACATAAAGCTTATCTCCTCACTCGCGTGACTTCTTTGTCAAAAACTACATACTTAAGGTAGTAGATTTAGTTTCAGATAACTTCTTATTCAGTAGTTGGAAGTAGTTATACGGATAAAACGGACAGATGCTCATGAAAAATCTTGTCCCGATATATCCACATCAAACCAACCTTTGAAGCAGTCCGGAACAAAACCCTGACAATATGTATTATTTTATTTACGTATTGCTTGTCACGCTATGAGGAAATTACGTATTCTCTACTACTGATTTAAAGCTCAAGGTCAAAGGTTTAAGGCTAAAGATTTAGGGCTAAAGATTTAAGGTCTGAGATTAAATAACTCCTAACTCTTAACTCTCTTACCCTATTAATCACAAAGTTGTACTTGGTCATAGAAAATCCAACCTTCAGTATCATCAGAAAGTTTAACTTTCAAAAAATCACCTTTATCATCAAGTTTTAACATTGTTTCCCCTTGATTTAATGCTTTGAATGCTTGAGCATCCCTATGAGGGAGGTCACGTAATTGTGGAGATTTATTCAAATCTTTTTTTACAATCCAACATTTTCCAGGTATTTGCGATAGCAAATTGTTATGTTGCGAATTTGTTTTACCTAGATTACCAGCATTAACTAAAGCAAATCCCCCAACACTAGCTAATACAGTTGCGACTCCTATACTTTTTACACCTAGGGGTATTACGTTCTTAAACATTGGCATTTTCGGACTTGCTTTTAAAGGTGTCGTAGTTGAGGGTTCTTCTAATTTTGTACTGATTTTTGGAAGTCGAGCAGTTTTAGCTATAGGTTGTTGTGGTTCAACTGCAAAATTTTTACTTTTATAGTAAGCAGGAATAACATTATTTGCATACTCTGTAGAAGTAATATCTTTGACTTTTATATGCTGCTGTCCTAAACGTAGTACACTCTTATTAGAAAGTGGCATTTCTCCAGCTAAAAGTAATTGACCGTCAAGAATTGGTGGATTTTTTTGACGAAGATTTCGTAAATAAAACTTTTCTTTTTCTGGATTGAAAAATATTTCTACATGTAGCGCGGAAACCGTTGATTCAGATAAAACGATATCGCAATCCTGGGGGTCGCGACCGATACGAATTTTTCCTGGTATTTTACTAAATTGATTGCTAGTAATTTTATAAGTATTAATATTGCTTCCTTCTACCCACTCTAAAGTAAGTTCGTATAAACCACTATTAGTGTTGTTTTCTAATTCAGGTTCTTCAAGAGTTGGTAATTCTTTTAATGCTTCTATTACTTCGTCTACAGTTTGATAACGCTCTTTAAAATGATAGCGCGTCATCTTATTTAGAACTTCGGAAAATGCTGGGTCTACTTTTCTCAGATGCTCCCAAAGTATTTCTCCGGTATTCGGGTCGTCTTGAAGTTCGTAAGGATATACACCTGTTAACGCTTGAATAGCTATCATTCCCAAAGCGTAAATATCACTTCCCTGACGCGGTAAACGTCTAATTTGCTCGGAAGGCATGTATCCACGAGTTCCTACAACTAATGTAACATTTTGTTTTGCCGAATTAGTTGCTGTTTGATTGCGTAATTGCTTAATTGCGCCAAAATCAATTAATACTAATTTATTATCGGAAGCACGTCTAATAAGATTATCGGGTTTGATGTCGCGGTGAATTACTCCTTGACTGTGAACAAACTGCAAAATTGTCAGTATTTCAGTCAAAAGGTCTATTACTTGAGTTTGACTTAATTTTCTTCCTTGCGGTAATTCTCTGCTGAGAGAATGTCCTTCGATTAATTCTTGTACCAGATAAAATTGGTTATTGTCATCAAAATAAGCTAAAAGTCTGGGAATTTGGTCGTGATTTCCCAACTGTTGTAGTGTATCGGCTTCTTTCTGAAACAATCTTCTAGCTGCTTCTAAAGTTTCCGGTAAGGTACTAGTAGTCTTTAAATGCTTAAGAACGCATTTAGGTTTTCCGGGAAGATGAATATCCGAACATATATAAGTTTGTCCAAAGCCACCTTCAGCCAATATTTGGAGTACTTTGTAACGTCCTGCTAGTAACTGACCAATCATGCTAGTACGGTGTTTTAATAAAGTAATTTTTGCACTTCCTTGTCTTATTTGTAACTTTACCAAATATCCTAAGTTGGATTTTATAACCACACAAGAGAGCAAGTGAGTTGATTTGCACAATAAAACATCCATTTGGAAGGAAATTTTATTTTATCTATCACAATTTTCTTTCCTTGCTAGTCTCAATTTGTTGACTTAGTTACAAAAAATATCTGACGAATAAGCTAATAGAAAGCTCAAATGTAGATGCGATTAATATATACAAAAAAGGATTAAGGATACCGGGTTATCTTCGTTTTGTTGAGTTAAACCGTAAATAATTCTTCAATGCTTTAATTGGTTATCCTGATGACAGCTTGAATTAATTATGCTGTGTTTTCATACTTTTATAAATCAACTTAATCAAGCTGGTAAATAAATGAATAACAAATTATAAGACGGTTTGTTGCCAGTTTGGCAGTTATTTACAAAATCAATAAATTTGCTTTAAACGTACTTATTTAAAGATATTGTTACATTTGTAGTAAGTAAAATAGACAATACATTCCCAATTTATTTTACCTTTCTCAGTATAATTAATACTCATTTGAAAATGATACAAAAGTAATTAGACTCTTAAAGTTTTAGCTCAGCATTTACTAATATGTCAATTTAGTTATCTAGCTAACAAATCAAATAGACAATCTTTGTTAGTGTTGCTAATAAATTGATTTTATCCTAGCTATATTTGTTATCAAAGAGTTTATCAAAAAGGGTAAAATAGTTTAAAAATAAGTTTTATTAATTAATATTTAGTGTTATGGATGACTTTGAATTTGTTTTCGATAATACAATAAAGACATAGCAATCCGGCTTGATAAATTA
The DNA here is from genome assembly GCA_937884685.1 of uncultured Calothrix sp. GTDB lineage: Bacteria > Cyanobacteriota > Cyanobacteriia > Cyanobacteriales > Nostocaceae > Rivularia. Next base: position 833 of record CAKZYM010000139.1, on the reverse strand, counting down.
AATTAACTAGTGGTTTTCAGCCGTTTTTATTGGTTGACTTTCTTTCAAACGTAGGGAGACGTAGCGCTGCTAAATCTCTACAACCAGTCGGAATTAGTAAAAGGTACTGCTGTGACTATTTATTAACTACTACTCGCTACTTGCTAAAAATATAGAAACCCGGCTTCTTAAGAAAAACCGGGTTTAAAATACGTTGTTAAAATTTAATCAACTTTAAGCAACACTACATTGTTACTAACTCCGAGGGAACGCGCTTAAACACAAGACGCTCGTTTTCTACATCTACAAAGATTGTATCCCCATCGTTGAATTCACCGCGTAAAATTGACTTCGCGATTTGAGTTTCTAGCTCGCGCTGAATCGCACGCTTTAACGGACGCGCACCGAATACCGGGTCGTATCCAACCTCTGCTAAGAAATCTAAAGCAGCATCGGCAAGTTTCAAGGACATATTGCGGTCTGCCAATCTGTGACGCAATCTTTCTACCTGTAGCTTAACGATATTGCGTAATTCGGATTTCTGTAAAGCATGGAAAAAGATGATTTCATCAATTCGGTTAAGGAACTCGGGACGGAAACTGCTCCGCATTACTTCCATAACTCTGGTACGCATTTCTTCATAACGAGAATCATCCCCAGCCGCATCCAGAATAAACTGCGAACCGATGTTACTTGTCATGATGATAATCGTATTTTTGAAATCCACCGTCCTACCTTGAGAATCGGTAACTCTTCCGTCATCAAGAATTTGCAGCATGATGTTAAACACGTCGGGATGCGAGATCGGAAGACCACGTCTGAACTCCAGTCACCCGTCCCGCTCTCGTATGCCG
>CAKZYM010000138.1 GCA_937884685.1 uncultured Calothrix sp. | reverse complement strand
AGTAGGTGAGATGTGTACCAAGTCATCCAATGAGTTTTACCCGTCCCCTTGGGGCGTTTAATGCAGATTAGTTGGGCATCTGTTGGTGGTAGGGTATCGCTTGGATTATTTTGGTCAAGTAGATAACGTCTGTTCAATTTTTGGTCAACTGGGGAGGGCAGTTCTTTTAACTGCTTACTCTCCCAATCATCAAAAGTAGCTGCATTCTTATAGAAATTACCAAACTGCTCTTCTGAATTGATTCCCAGCTTGGAGGAATTGAATAAAGCATCATCAATGCCCTTCCCAAGTTTTCTATCCCAGCTAATAACGTGCGGAACGCAATCAAACTTTTTAAATAATTTAGACGCTTTTGAGATAGCGGTATTGACATCTCTGCGAGTAGTCCGCTTACTGTCTTGGTCAAATGCAAAATAAATTCGACGACCCGCAACAGCGAATACCTGTAGCTGAGGAATTAAATAAGGTAGTCCTATGACTTCCCCGTCATCGTTTTTCGGCTTGCGAATGCCCATTGTGATACCGGGTAATGCTATAGCTACATAGCTACAACTAAGAATTGCAGCCGCTTTCTTAGCCCCCTCGGTAATAATCAAAGGAATTTTGGGGTTATCAATAACCCACTTCCAGAAAATTCCAGGAGAGTTTACAACGTCGTGGTAATTATCTGGTAATTCCACATCGTAACGCCGTGCAATTACTTCCCAAATCCGGACGGGAATTCTTAGCGCAAAAATTTCCGTGGGAACCTTAAAGGGATGCTCGTACTTAACGTATTTGCCCTTGGATATATCAAAATGGGGATTGTCTGGCTTAAAAGTACCCCATTGAGAATCTTTGGATGATAGTACGTCTATACCATTTGTCCACCATCCCCCATGTTCAACGTGGGCATACCTGTTGAGAGTTCCAAGACTCACTCTCCCCGTGTTCGTTCGGTTGAGTTCGGGAGAGTAGAGTAAGTAATCGTAAGGCGTTTGTCCTTCAAGAGATTTGAAATTCAATCGAATGATTTCATCAGCAATAGCACTCTCTTGTAACTCTTGCAAGTGGTGAGAAGCTAAACTTGGGAAGATTACCGAATTATTTAGAGAATTTTCTTCCGATAAATCGGAGTCACAAGCGTTTTGTCCTTCTTGTTTTACCTCAAGGTCGAATATTTCGGTAGCAACAGGGTACGAGTCATTTTTCCTAAGTTTTCTCAGAAACTTTTTAGAAATTTGACCTTCGCTTAAGGTTCTTTTTCTTCGTCTTTCAAAGCCTTGAAGAGATTTCACCGCGCCACCTCCTGCAAGGAGAAAAGCGGTGAATCGCACCTCCCGCACCTGCAAAATCCCTTATCATCTTTAAATCGAATGATTACCAGCCCGCGTCCATAATTGCAGTAAGGACAAGGTTTTGAGAGATTTATGCAGTCGCCACTGTAGAGGTAGCGTCTTTCTTTATTCGGTTTTTCCGAATTTTGGTATTGCTTTTGATATTTAAGTTGTTGTAAACTGGCGTTAAAGTTTTTTTTTCGCTTTAACGCCGTGCTGTTGGTAGGGACGGCGTTTTGCATAGGGGAATATCCTCATTAATTTCCCCCCCCTGTAGCGCAACTACCTGTTTGCAGGCAGAAATGGTAGTCTGTAAGTAATTGATTTTATTTAATAAAGAATTTTGGTTTAATTCTTTTTGTGGTTTGCGCTACCGGGTGGTACCGGGGGCTTTATGCGCTACAGAAGGGTTGACCATTTTTTTTTTGTGAAAAATAGTTGCTTTTCAGACTATTAAGAAGCCTACCATGACTTATAGGTATTATTTCGTTTGGGGAATAAGTCATGAATCTCTTGCTGTGTAATACTTATAGCAGTTCACTTTTTTGCGATAAATATTTTTGCTTTGCCTTTGCCTCTTTTGGCAACTAATTTTTCACTCTCGACTGATAAATACTCAAAAGTGGAATTTTCTCGTAATTCTCTAGCCCAAGCTGTGTAGGCTTTGATTAATGGTGAATAATGTTTTTTTCGGAAAATATCGGAACGTTCTGCTATCCGAATAGCGCTTTCTACTAATTTGTAGGTGTGTGGAGAAGTGTTTGCATCGCAAGGGTTTTCCCTATCCCTTAGCTGTGCGATTTCTTTCCTAATAACTTCATCAATATACTTAGTTTTACCACCTCCCTTATCATCGGATAAGATGGCTTGTACGTCGCCTAACCGCATCTCAAAGACTACTTTTTTAAACCATTCGCCTGCATTGATATACCCTTCGGGGGATACAGTATGCAGTTCGCTGCATAAATTTAGAAGCTGGTATAAAAATTCTCCTAGCGGCTCGCAGGCTTGACGATGTTTTAGCTTACCGGGAATTTTATGCTTGCTAGAGTACTTTTTCCGGTATAGCCAGTGTAGCCCGATGATATAAATTACTTCATTTGTTCGTAGATGTTGCGCTTGCGCTTCACTACAAGCAATGTCTGGATACCATTTTTGCACCGAATCTAGGGCATCATCCCACGGAGGTTTTATTGTCTTAGCGTCTATCGGAATTGGGGGGATTTCGATTACTTTGTGCATTGTCAAAGAATAACTTTATAAAGTTTTTTGCTGGGATGGGAAGGTATCAAAAATACATCGTAAAAAGTAAGAAACGGTAATGGACATAAAAACAGCGGTAAATGTAGTTGTGAC
>CAKZYM010000137.1 GCA_937884685.1 uncultured Calothrix sp. | reverse complement strand
AGAGCAAAATTTTTTTGTGGTTGGTATTGGTGCATCCGCAGGGGGACTCCGCGCTCTAGAAGAATTCTTCGAGAATATGTCAACTGATAGCGGGGCTGTTTTTGTGGTGATTCAGCACCTTTCACCAGATTTCAAAAGCTTGATGAAGGAGTTGTTGGAGCGACGTACCCGAATGGCTGTATATCGGGTGACGGAAGGAATGGAACTGCAACCAAATTCGGTGTATTTGATTCCTCCGGGAAAAAATTTAGTCTTAGACAATCGCAAGCTACATTTATTGGAACAGGAAGAGCGCAGCCGTCACGGGCTAAATTTTCCTATCGATATTTTTTTAGAATCTTTAGCTAAAACCTATGTGGAAAGAGCTATTGGTGTAATTTTATCGGGAACTGGCAGCGATGGAACTAATGGTTTAAGGGCAATCCATGAAACTGGGGGATTTGCAATGGTGCAAGAACCTACGACGGCTGAATTTGATGGGATGCCTAGAACTGCCATTGCAACAGGGATAATAGATAGAATTTTATCACCCTCAGAATTAGCTCAGACGATTAATCAATTGGTAAAACTGCCGAATTTACCTTTTAAAGATAATAATAATCAATTAGGACTCTTAAAATCGCAACATTTGGAGCATATTGTCAGCATTCTGGCAAAGTACGAGCAAACCGATTTTTCACATTACAAAACCACTACTCTTTCCAGACGCATTCACCGTCGTTATTTAATTAGTGGTTGTAATAGTTTAGATGAGTTTATCCGTCTGTTAGAAATTTCTTCCCAAGAACGAGCCATTTTACGTCAGGATTTGCTGATTAGCGTGACTCAGTTTTTTCGCGACCCGCGAGCGTGGGATGTTTTGGAAGCTAAAGTAGTTCCTCAATTAATCAAGAAAGCTAATCCTCCAGAAGAAATACGCTGTTGGGTAACTGCTTGTGCTACGGGTGAGGAAGCTTATTCTTTAGCAATATTGCTTGATGAAGCGGTTACTAAGTCCGAGAAACAAATCGCATTTAAAATCTTTGCTACCGATATTGATAAAGTAGCATTAGAAAAAGCAACTCAAGGTATTTATTCTTCAACTATTACTAACAATATTAATCCCGAACGATTAGAACGTTATTTTGTACGAAAAGACAATTCTGTACAGGTAATTCGTAAACTTAGAAAGAAAATATTATTTGCCCCCCACGATTTAACTAAAGATGCTGGTTTTACCCGCATGAATTTAATTAGCTGTCGTAATGTGCTGATTTATTTGCAATCAGGTTTACAGCAACAGGTATTACGCAATCTTCACTTTTATTTAGCATCTCAAGGTGTTTTATTTCTGGGAGAAGCAGAAAATTTAGGTTACATTGAACCAGAATTTCAGCACCTCGATACAAAAGATAAAATTTATCAAAAACGGCGAGATGTTAAACTTAACATTCCTGTAAAAGGTATAGAAAAAAATTCCTATCAGATATTTCCCGAATTACCATCAAATAAACAATCGGAAAATCGTCTCGAACCGATGATAGATAAAGCCTTTAGTGCTTTTTTAGCTAAATATAAGGCTAGTTGTTTTCTAGTAGATAGAGAACATAGACTGTTTCATAGTTTTAATGATGACATTAAAATTTTAAAAGTACCCCTCGGCAGAACAACATCTGATATTACTAAAATGATTGTTAGCGATTTACAGTTACCTTTAGTTACCGCGCTTCATCGTGCTAAAAAAGAACGATTGTCAGTTTCTTATACAAATATCAAAGTAGAATTAGACAACCAAGAATTAAATCTTAAACTAGAAGTTACCTATCATGAAAGTAATAAGTTAGCTGATGATTTCTTCGCGATTGTAATTCAGGATGATGTCGCTCCCCATCAGCCTGTGGGAGAAAAATTTGAAGCTTCAGTATCAGCTTCCCAAAGAATTATGGGGCTGGAGTACGAGCTACAGGAAACTCGCGATAATCTGCAAGCAGTAATTGAAGAATTAGAAACTACTAACGAAGAACAACAGGCTACAAATGAGGAGTTGACAGCTTCTAATGAGGAGTTACAAAGTACCAATGAAGAACTACATTCAGTTAATGAGGAACTATATACGGTTAATGCAGAATATCAATCAAAAATTAGCGAGTTAACGGAAGTAAATAATGATATTGATAATTTGTTACGAAGTACCGATATCGGAGTAGTGTTTTTAGACCGAGATTTAAAAATTCGTAAATTTACCCCCGCAGCGACTGTCGCAATAAATTTAGTTGAATCAGATACTAATCGTCCTTTAAAACATATTACTCATAATCTCAACTGTACCAATTTAATTGAGTTACTCAAAGCAGTAGTTGAAAGTCAAAGAGGTTTAGATAAAGAAGTTAAATTATTAGAAAAAGACTTTTATCTATTAATGCGAATTAATCCTTATCTGCTCGAAGATGGTAGTTTAGATGGGGTTGTAATTTCTTTTATTGATATTGACGAAGTTAAAGCTATTCAGGAACAAATTTATTTTGTTAATCAAGAATTAAAAGCTTCTCAACTGGAGTTGCGTCAACTCAATCAAGAGCTAGAACAAAGAGTAGAAGAACGTACCCAAGCTTTACAAAATTCGGAAGCAAGATTGAGAGCAATTTTATCCACAACAAGTTCAATAATTTATCTCAAAGATTTAGAAGGACGTTATGTTCTGGTTAACCAACAATATTTAGAATCATTCAATTTCACCGAACAAGATATTTTAGGAAAACGCGACCGCGATATTTTCCCCGAACAGATTGCTGATATATACGTTAATAACGATAAACAAGTATTAGCTGATAAGTCGGTTTTAAGATTTGAAGAAGAAGCTAACACTATTGACGGTAAATTACGCACTTATATTTCTACTAAAGCACCTCTGATTAAGGACAGTGGAGAAGTTTATGCTATTTGCGGTATCTCGACTGATATCAGCGAACTCAAAGAAACCGAAGAAAAATTTAGAAAAGGTGCAGCTAGAGAAAGAACTTTACTTAATATCGTTGAAAAAATTCGCGAAACCCTAGATTTACAAGAAATATTCCAGACTGCTACCGAAAAATTAAGAGAGAATTTGAATTGCGATCGCACTGTTCTCTATCAATTTAATCCCGACTGGAGCGGAGAGTTTGTAGCGGAATCAATAGCGGAAGGTTGGACTCCAGCTATAGGTGTTCAACTAAAGGATGGTTGGAACGATACCTGTTTGCAAGAAACTAAAGGTGGTAGATACAAAGACCATCAAACTTTAGCTGTAAATGATGTTGATGAAGCTGGTTTTACCGATTGTCACCTGGAAATTTACCACAAATTACATGTAAGAGCTTTTTGTATTGCTCCTGTTTTTCAAAGCGATAAACTTTGGGGGTTGGTAGCTGTTTATCAAAACGAATATCCTCGTGAGTGGAAAGAAGGAGAAATTCGTTTATTAACTCAAACTGGTATTCAGTTAGGTATTTCTATTGCTCAGGTTGATTTATTTACCCAAATTCAAAACCAATCAATCCAATTACAGCAAGCTAAAGAAACTGCTGAAGCTGCAAATCAAGCTAAAAGCGCTTTTATTGCTCATACGAGTCACGAATTGCGGACTCCTTTAAATGCAATTTTAGGATTCGCTCAACTTCTGCAACAAGAAACCGGGTTGAGTGCAAAACAGCAGCGAGAAATTGAGGTGATTCAACGTTCCGGTCAACATTTACTGACCTTAATTAATGATATTCTGTATGTTGCTAAAATTGAAGCCGGAAAACTCAATTT
>CAKZYM010000136.1 GCA_937884685.1 uncultured Calothrix sp. | reverse complement strand
TACTTGAAGCGATTTAGTACTCGTTTGGAAGCATTAAAACTTTTTCAACCAGATAGAGCTTGATATGGTTTAATGGGAAATCTGTATATTCAATTTCTTGGCGTAATACTTCTTGATTCGTATCCCATTCGCATACCAAAACACCGGAATTATCTTTAACTCGTAAATGCCAGATTTGAAATTCTCTTAACTTCGGATTTGATAGAAATTGATTTGTTTGATGTGAAGCGATTGCATCTAACAACCAATAACAATTAGCTTCTTCGGCTAGGTATTGCATACCCTCTGTATAGTTCAAGCCGAGCCAGTGTTTGTAGAGAGTGGCTGAACCATAAAACTTCTTTAGTTCACTGGCTATTTCTTGCGGAGTTTTCATTTTTATCCTTGATTTTACGGACTTCACCCTCCCATCGGCGTGAGCCGTAAAACGATAACTGCTGATATCTATTATCAGCAGTTAAAAGAATTATTGATTTTATATAAATATGGTTAGTTGAAAGAATTATGAAAAGTATGAAATATATGAAAACTATGAATAATTGTTCAAAAAAATATTATATTACAAGTATTAATAGCATAAAAACTCTTACTTCGTGAAATCATTTAATATTCCGATTGTTGTAACGCAGCAATTTTTATAACAGTTGATTGTTTAAAATGAAAAACTAGTACAGCATGGCGTAAATAAATAGACCATAAATAACTAACAAAAGGCTTGTAAAACAAGCTCTTGCGCCTTCTGCCTTCTGCCTACTTACTTCTGCCTTTATGTACTAGTCCGCATCAACCCAATCCACGTAGTATCATTGTCTGCATTATGATCTGGGTTGGTAATTACCAAAAATCCAGGAGTAATAAATATTCTGTCATTAAGTGGGTAGCGATAGGATAATTCAAAATGCAAAGAGGTATCTTCATCTTTTCGCTCAATAACATCATTGTTTGTTACTTTGGGAGGCATACCAAACACGAAACTTAATTGAGAGCCTAGTTTACCTACATCTTTCCAAGATGCTGTAATAGCCCAACTCCAGATATCTGCATCAGCTTCTTGAGGATTGCGTCCTGCCATTAATCTGACTAAAAATTGCGGCTGACTTAGACCAAATCCCATTGCAGCGACAGCAAAACCTACCACGTAAGCTATTATTGCCCACCAAGTAAATCCTGAAAATATATTAGTTAGTTGGGGGTCAATACTATTCAGTTTTGCTGCTATTTCTGGGATACTCCCAGCAGCTATAATTGCTGTAGCCAACACTCCAAAAGCAACAAACATCCCTACAATTGCTTGTACAGCGTCAGTCCAAACTGATGCTCTCAAACCTCCTTTTACACAGTAAACAAGAATTAACACTGCGGCTAGGATTGCTCCTAATTTTAAGTCAATACCAAAAAACGCATTGAGAATCTTGGCTGATGCGTAAAATTGTGCTGTAGTATAAGTACCAACAAAAATAACAGAAATTAAAGCAACGATAGAAGTTACGAACTTTTTACCTTGAGGTTTTTTGACAGCTGCACCAAGTAATTCGGGAACGGTTAGTGAATCTTGTTCTAAAGAAATATTGTTTATCTTATCGGGGAAAAAAGTCCAAAAAGTTAAATCCCCTAAAAAATAGCCTAAAGTTATTAAAAGAGTCGATATTCCTGTAGAGTAACCAAACCCCACCATTCCTGTCATTATAGAACCACTATTAGTAGTAGCTCCTGCACTTAACCCAATCAAGTATTTGCCAAAGGAACGGTTTGCAAGTAGATAGTCTGAATCTGTATCTTGAGTAAACTTAGCAGCAATAGCGCCAACCCACAAGAAAATTATCAGAAAAAATCCAAAACTAATAACTGTAATCAAATTCATATTTTAGTTTTTTGTTACTTCAATAACCGTATCAGATGGTAAATGTTGAATATGCCAGTCGGTAACTTCTTCACCAGGTATCAAAATAGGAATTCCAGGAGGAATTTTTTTAATACAACAGCTACTTATTCTTCCTATTGATTTATTAAGAGGTAATTTTTCTTTTTGATAAAAAAAAGCATCTTTAGGTAAAATTTTGATTTGAGGATGACGGCAAAAGTTATTGTTAACTAAAGTTTCTTTTGGTGCTTTTCCTACAATAATCGGCACAATTTCTGTAATAGTTTTCCTGATAAAATCAAAATCTTCTCGTTTGTGATTAAAAGAAAAAATTAATAGCAATCCTTCTTCGTCAGCAAATTCCCCATCAATTCCTCGCTGGTACAATAATTCTGCTAATTCTTCCCCCATAGCACAATTACTTTTTAAATAGATTTTCAGAGGGTCGCTAACTTGGGTATCATAACTTAAAACATCACCGTAATTATCAATTTGAGAACGCAGGCGATCGCACTCCTCAATTGCTTGCCAAAATAAAGATTTACCATTATCTGAGTATCCTTTATTAATCGCATCTTCAATACTCAGCATTAACAAGTTACTGCGGGTAGTGGTTTCAAATAAACCCATTACTCTCATAATTTGCTCAAACGTAAACCGAGAGTTAAAAGGTAAATGTAATAAAGCAGTTTGTACTAAACTTCCCGTATACTTGTGTAAACTATGAGTTACGATGTCAGCATTAAAAGTAATTGCGGATTGCCATTGCTTGTCTAGAAAAGGAAAATGGCTTCCGTGGGCTTCATCTACTGCTAAAGCTATATCATGCTGACGACAATAATCGGCTATCTTAGCTAAATCTATAGTTATTCCTTCATAACTCGGATGAGTTAGCAACAAAGCCGATACACCACTGGTTTCTAAAGCAGAAATCACTTCCTCTGTATTTGGCATCAAAGATTCAGAAGCAATAAAATATGGCTCCAATCCCGCTAAGATAATACCGTTAATTACAGAAATATGACTGTTAAGAGCAATAGCAACTCGTTTGTATTGAGTTCCCAACAAAGCACAAGCGGTTAAAACAGCTTGAGTACCTCCCCCAGTCAGCCAAAAAGTATGTTTTGTACCGTATAACTCAGAGAAATGTTTTTCTATACTTTCAGTGCGAGAACGAGTTAAAAACGGTACGTCGTATTGATAAATATCTTCCAAGTGACGATTGCCAGAAATTCCTTGATGAGCCGGAGTATAAAGACCAACTCGAACATCTTTATGATGAGACGCAATTAGCTTATAAGCAGAAGATAGTTGATTCATCGTTTACAGAAAAATTGGCTTTATTTGAGGCATCGGACGAGTTGTACTTTCTGGCATAATACCATTACGTAAAGCTAGCAGTAATCCCGAAGCTTCCATATAACTATTGACACGATATATCTTTCTCCCTTGAGTTTCAATTTGCAATCTTTCAGGAGTAATATTGTAACTGGTAGTATTATCTTGAACCAGAATTACAGGAACACCTTGGTCTAAAGAAGCAAAGAAAGGTATGTTACCTACAGTAGTTTCCGGCATCACTACCGCAGAAACATTCTCTACAGATATCCTAGTTTCACCGGCTGCTATGGGAGTATCAAATTTCACCGGG
>CAKZYM010000135.1 GCA_937884685.1 uncultured Calothrix sp. | reverse complement strand
ATGCTAAAGCTAAATGACCTAATGTCTGTAGCCAACAAGGATTTAAATGGAATGGTAATTGGAAAACGGTTCAATGGAACAAGCAGTCCGTTTGTGGTTGTGGTGAATGGAAACTATTTAACCGCAGAGGAAAACATATAGCTTCCTCTGCCGATTATTCCACCATACGACGAAGCACTGATCTAACACGAGCTGAACTTAATAATTTCCGAACTTTTGTGAATCACATTGTCCATAGAGGATTAGATCCTATTGATGCATCATCGGGATTTGACTCTGATTATGAACAACTTGCAGGCAACCAATTTCAAATTCGTTTAGGTGGAGGTCAACGAATGACCTTTTTTGTAAACCGGGATGCAAAGACAGTTCGAATACATCAAGTTGGAGGTCATACTCCATAACCCTAAATCAACCCAACAAACCAACTGTTACCACAGCATTATTACCAAAAGGTTTCCACAACTTAAACAATTCATTTCAGTAATTGTTTGACTCATAAAGGCTTTAGACACAATCACCATCCCTGTTATTTTTGAGAGGGTGGCTACTACAGCCACTTTCTCTTCATTCAAAATTATGAAAACATCATTTCTTCAGCAGACAATTTCCTCATACAAAACCCTTAGCGTTATAAGTCTTTTCTTTATATCCCTGGGATTAAACAGTTGTTCTAATCTTTCACAAGCAAATACGGGTAACTCTGCATCTGTAGAACCAGAATTAGAAGCCAAGATTATACAGGTAATTCGTAATAATCCAGAAGTGATTTTTAAATCGGTTGCTGCATATCGTCAAAAGAAATATGAAGAAGAGCAATACGCTCAAAAAGAGTTTTTAGAAAAAATGCAAACCAACCCCAATTCGGTAATAGGAGAATCACCAATCACTGGAACCTCCGAGAAAAAAGTATTACTGATAGAATTCTCCGATTTTCAATGTCCTTCTTGTGCCAAAGCTCATAAAACAATCAAGGAATTCATGGTAAAACATGGGGATAAAGTCACCCTGGTATACAAGAATCTGCCCCTCACCGAAATTCATCCCCAAGCATTACCCGCAGCTAAAGCTGCTTGGGCTGCTGGTAAACAGGGAAAATTCTGGGAATTCCAAAATGCGTTGTTTGAAAATCAGCAGCAGCTAGGTGATGGATTTTACGAGAAAACAGCCAAATCCCTGAATCTGGATATCAATCAATTTAATCGCGATCGCAAAAGTAATAAAGCAAATCTCGCAGTACAAAGAGATATCAAATTAGCTGAAGATTTAGGGATTGATGCTACTCCGATATTAGCAATAAACGGACAACTAGTAAGTGGAGCAGTTCAATTATCAGAATTAGAAGCACTTTTAACTCAGACAAGTGAGTAATCGAGAAAACAGTTGTTAAATTCATACCCATTAGATATGAAAATTCAAAATCGTGTTGTTTGGAAAATTACCCACAAATTTATTTTTATTAGCTTTATCTCCAGTATTGCAATCTTTATTAATCCACAAGAAAGTTCGGCTCTTACTTTCAAAAGAGTGTTGAATAGAGTTGGACATCATTTGATAGACGAATTACTCAGCGATGAACCAAGTTCTCAAGATAGAGAATACGACCGGGAAAATATAAATCAACAAACCACTGATAATTACAACACTTATCCAACTAATGACCAGACCTATAATTCTGGAAACTCTACATTAGGTAATCCTCCAGCATCTACACCTAATTATCAAAATCCAACAAATTACCAAAATCCCGCACCTAACTATCAACAATCAACACCCAATTATCAAAATCCAGCACCTAACTATCAGAAATCAATACCTAATTACCAAAATTCTGCATCTAACTATCAACAATCAATACCTAACTACCAAAATTCTGCATCTACTTATCAATATTTTCCACCTTCCAATCAATATCCCCCACCTAACTACCAATACCCAGTAACAAATTACCAACAATCAGCGCCTTCTTACAATTATCCAACATCGACTTCCTCACCTAACTTTTTCCCTTATCCAAGGCTACAACAAAAACCATTAATGAGTCCCCCTGTGATTATTAATAATTTCTAACCAGTTAGTAAAATTCATAGCTTCCCAATAATTAATATTATTAGTAAATGTAATTGACAATCAATTATTAAGTAAATACAATACTTCAAACTCGTATAAGTAAATTATGCAACAATTAATCCACGAGAGAAAAATTTGTTTCAAATATGAAAGGGACTGTATTTCTATCTGGATTGGTAAGTAGCTTATTTACTTTGGGGATTATCTTACCTGCCTTATCCCAGGTAACTTCTGATGAGACTACAAATACCACTGTCAGAACAAGTGGAAATAATTTTGATATTCTTAACGGTATTCAAAAAGGTAATAATTTATTTCATAGTTTCAAGAATTTTCGATTCCCACAGGTAGTTCGGTAACTTTCAATAACTCTACAGATGTTGTCAATATTATTAACCGGATAACAGGTGGAAATATTTCCAATATTGATGGGTTGATAAAAGCTAACGGAAATGGGGAGCATCCCAATATTGCAAAATTAAGATTGTGGTTGTCATTGTTCACTGCGTGAAGCATTCACCGAAGGTGTGGATCATCTCAAAGTCTTGCGATGATCCGCAGCTGAGCCGCACCTTCGGTGAACGCTGAATGCGTCGTTTCACTATCTCTCTATGTCCTATCGGACACGCTGCGCTAACGAGAGACGCTACGAAGACCGTTCCACTCGCAATGACACTGTGTAATTAATTATGTGTAACTACTTAACTAACTATCAACTCAAGTCCAAAGAAAAAACGTACACTTTTATGTATGATTTTTTTCTTTTCCTATTGGTAACATGCAATCTAAGGTTTGAGATAAATTTAATATGAATCAAATTCTAATTGCTGAAGACGAATCTCTTATTGCTTCGTTTATTGCAAAAGGTCTGCGTGCAAATGGTTTTTTACCTACTATTACATCAGATACAGAAGAAATCTTGAATTTGGCAATTAGTGATAATTTCGATTTGCTTATTCTCGATTTAGAACTTCCCAGTAAAGACGGTTTGGAAGTTTTGGAAGAAATACGAGGTCAGGGAGTAAACTTAGCCGTAATTATTCTTACAGCACGCAATGATATCAATGATAAAGTTGCAGGACTTGAAGGTGGTGCTGATGATTATATGACGAAACCATTTCGATTTGAAGAATTACTTGCACGTATAAAATTAAGATTGCGAAATAATCAAGCAACTCAGGTTCAGGAAGAAACGGTTTTAACAGTGGGTAATGTATTGCTTGATTTGAAAACGAGAAAAGCAAAAGTAAAAGGAGATTTAATTGATTTACCAGTCCGCGAGTTTACTTTAGCAGAAACTCTATTTCGTCATCCCGAGCAAGTAATGAGCAGAGAGCAGCTTTTAGACCGAGTTTGGGGATATGATTACGACCCAGGTTCAAATATTGTGGATGTTTACATTGGCTATCTACGGAAAAAATTAGGAAGCGAATTAATCGAAACTGTTAGAGGTATGGGTTATCGCTTGCGGAAATAGCTTTCTCGTAATACACAAAGAGGGAAGAACAAAAAAAAGAACAAAAGTTATATGCGTAGTAGCCTAAACATATA